>CAIRAF010000065.1 GCA_903876465.1 uncultured bacterium
GCACAGAAAAACGAAGCAGCCTCCAGTGATTTTTTAATTTTATCTTCTGCTGGCAATTTTTTATTTATTATAAACAATGCTCCTTTTGCATAATCTTCTCAATCAGTTCATGAATAATTCCAGGCTTAATATATTTTTCATAATCTGATATTAATATATTTTCTTGTGCACATAATTCTGTAAATAGATTCTTCTCTCCATGAATATTGAAACTTAGAATGGTATCTTTCACTGAGTCATTAAAGATATAAATAAATTCTGATAGAATCAAGAACCAATTGTAATTCGCTTTTCCAGATTCGTATTCACGTATGTAGTATGATTTATTGAAATTTATTCTGTGTAAATATTCTGCATCTGGACATGTGTATGCTTTTAGCTCATTCATTATGAATCTCCAAGCGAAGGATTGCGTGTCGAATCCATGGTTAGTTGGGTAACCACCTGTTGTTTCGAAAGCCTTCTTTGTAAACATGAAAGTAGAATACAACGAGCAGTATGCTTCTTTTTGGAATAATGCTTCAACTGGTATGATTTGGTCAACATAACCAAAAGTGTGTACGATTTCTATATTGTTAACATCATTACCTTTGAATTTCCTTGATCTATGAATACCTACACCATCACATGCTTTTCCGTTATTTCTTTTTTCCAACATAAACGTAAGCATTTTTGATAATGCTTTGGTTCCGAGCATGTCATCACTATCGAGACAGAATATGATATCTGCTTTTGCATGCATCACTGCAGTATTTCTTGTTGCGCCACCACCCTTATTTTGTTCATGAAAAAAGATAGATATTTTAGCATCACTTTTTGTCAGTGATTCTTGTGCAAGACGTTCCATAACCACTTTAGTTGTATCAGTCGATCCATCGTCGACCATTACGATCTCAAATGTAAAACCAGCTTCCTTAAGTCCTTGGGTATAACAAGAATTAACCGCTTGCTCTAGGGTTTTTGAACAGTTATAACAGGGGATAATTATTGTTAGATCCGGTTTCATAATTTTCTATATCGTCTTTTTGACAATACAAACAATTTGAGCCAGCGTATCTTCTTTTTTTGTCTGGTCGACGGCTTCATATCTCAAGACAAGTGATTCTAGGAATTTTGGAGCAATTTTTCGACGCTCGAGTCCACGATAATAGCGTACGAAATACTTCGAAATGAAGCCTGTGTTTTTGCGAGGTCCAAATCTAAACAGCCGACGGTCATAGTTATGATCTTGAAGGGCAATTTTCATTATATGACCACCTGGCAATGATTGTGCAAGATCCAGCACATTGATTGATATCGGTGACCAACTCTTTGTTTTTGATATAGTAAAAGTCGCTTTATGATCAGGATTGAATCTACTTGGAAATACACCTTGTTCATATAGATCTTCTTCAGGTACCATGAAGAAAAGGTATCCACCAACTTTGACTAGTTTCCACCATTCTAGTATTGCTTTACGTGGTTCGTGCATATGTTCTAGACAATGTGAAGCATAGACGAAATCGAACTGCTCTTTTATGAATTGTGAAATAATATTTGCATCACCATCTTCCATATCGAATCTTTTAACGTTTGGTAAGACAGGATCTTCAGCCGGTCCAATATCAATACCTTTTCCTTTAAGGACTTCTCGTTCAAGTGAACCATCGGTCCATATTTTCCTTGATTTTGATGTTTCGTTCATGGTTGTATATTATAATTTTTCAGTATATTTAAATATGGCAAAGCCTACGCTTTCGGGTCTTCCAAGTTCAGTCATTGTTAACCAGTGTTTGTCTTGCAAGATGACAGGTTTAACTTTTACTGTTTTTTCTGTATTCCAGTCATGTAAAGCAAGAATCATACCATCTTTAAAATAAGGTTTAAAAAAATTATATTGTTCTAGAGTTTGTCCACCATCCTCGGCACCATCAAGGAATATCATATATGTTTTGTTTTTTCCTTGGAGGTATTTTTCAAAGACATCAGGGCTTGAACTATAGATAAATTCTATAAAAGGATATTGGGATTTTATGTATTTTTGGTAACGATTCTTTGCTTTGTTGTACAGAAATTGATCATTCTCTGTTGTGAATAATTTTCCTTTACCATTATCCTTCAAGGCTTTTGAGATAAAGAAGGTACTGCCACCACCAGTATATGTTCCGATTTCAAAACAATAATCTGGTTTTACCTCTCTCACTATTTCATACAATGCTTTTCTTTCAGCTTTGTACATCTGGCCTGGTAGAAAGAATGAGCCATCAAAAAACATCCTTTCTTTTTTTGACTGGAATGGTCGCTTAAATAAGATATATGTTAATTTATCAAAATTACTTAATTCCCAAAAATTATGTTTATATATTTCTTTATTCATGTTTTTCTTGAAAATATTTTATCTTAGCAATCCAATAATCCATATGCATAGCGTCAAACTTTGCGGTCTTCAGAAGTTCATCATACTTTCTGGCAATATCTGATTCGCTAACATTTTTTAGGTCGTTCCATTCCTTAACAATCCAGAAGGGGAGGCCGGCTTTATGTAATGAAGATATTGTTACAGAATCTTGTACGACAGGGATTATGCCTAGATGGAAAGCCTCATAAGGTCTATGGGTGTCTATGGCATTTCCACGTGGAGATATGAGAAATTTATAACTAAGTAATAACTCTATGAATTTTGCTTGAGAGACACGTGCACGGACTGTTTCCATGAGTGGGTTACTGTCGCAAAATTTACGTAGAGGCACTCGTATAGGCATACATGTATCATTCGTGAATCTATAAAAGAATTTATCTTTTCTACCAGGATTTTTATAGTTTGTAGATGAAGCAGGAGTTAGATATGGTTTATCTGTGTGTTCGAAATTGTGGAAATTAGAAAGACCTACAGGTAATGGAGTGACCTTTTCGTGCTCCACAGTTACGTTCTGAGCAAAACAATGAATGATATTATCGTCCAGGAGTGAAGTGTATCGTTTATCGAAAGTATAATCTCCATTATGAACAATCAAAATGTAAGGAGCAATGATGTTTGGATGTATTTCTTGTAAATATTGTAGTGCTTTACTTTGACTAACAAATACAACATCACCATGCGAGACTCCTCCTGGAAGAAAAGTTGTTGTTTCGTCATATATATGTTTTGCAAGAGCCCGAAAAGAGTCTCCTGTTACGATAGGATAACTTGTCGGACGACTATTTCCCTTAAGTTTCAATCCAAGACGACGAAGGCGCAGGATAATACCATTTTTCTTTTTAGTAATATATTTGATCATTTAATTAGTTTTTACAGGTAATTTGAAAGTTCTCATAACCTGTTTAGTGAATGTCAGAATATCATGCGTGTCATCTTTGTCAAAAAAGCCTAGTACATAGTGGGTAATTATAAAAATCACACAAGAAATAATTATGGCCATGATTACTAGGAAGAAGTTGGTTATAAATGGTTTTATTAACAAAACATCAAATATGAAAACTAGTGTTGAAGTTAGAAATAGTTGTGAGATTAGTTTGAAATAATGAATCTTTCTAAAAGTCAGCTCTAGGTATTTTTTTTCAGTTTTGTATATGAGGAATAAGTATGGAACAAAAGCGAGTAGATATGACCACGCAGCACCCATGATACCAAAATGAGGGAGTAGAATTACTAACAATAAGGCATTTATGCCTGCAGTAAATATCGAGGTAATTGTCAGTGCCTTCAATTTACCCATGCCAAGAAGGAAACTGTTAAGTGGAGAGGTGACCGCAATCACGAGATTTGTCAGAGCTAATATTATAAGTACTCCTGTAGCCTTATTTGCTAGGTCTGAATTTATCCAGTATTGCAATATTGGATAGGCGAAAGCTATAAAAGTAATAGCTGTTGCTGTCGAAATTACAGTTATCAATCTCATCGATCTGGTATACAGATTTTTTGTCATATCTCTGTTACCGCCACCTTCAAAATAAGCCGTCATAGGGAATATCACAGAAGAAAGTGTGCCAGACAGCGTCGGTATTTTACTGGTTAGGCTTCCTGGTAGAGAGTAGTATGTCAGGTTCGATGGTCCAAGGAAAAGTGGAATGATCATGCGATCAAGATACGTAAGCGACGAACCAGCTAAATTATTTAGAAAAAGAGTCGTACCGAATTTATAACAATTTGCGGCTTCGGTCTTACTCCATCCATATGAGTTAATAAAAGCACTGGTTTCCTTATGTACTGTTGATTTAGCGTATTTTCTATATACAAAATAGAAAATAAGAGCGAGTATCGCTTGTAGTAGAAAGATGTCGTTGACTGGTCCATTTAGAAAAGCTATTGCCAGTATGCCTAATTGTTGAATAGAAATGAAAACAATACCTATTTTTGATCCTATGTCGAAACGTTGATATGCAGTAGGAATTATCGTATGAATTGAATTGATACTATTGATAAAGAAAATGATGCCTGCATATATAAAAGAGGGAATATATAGCTCATATGAGCCTGCGATTTCAGAGGGAAATGATTTAATTCCAATAAAAATAGAAGCTATGATTAAAGTGGCGCCGATAACGCCAATACCTAGTAGTATAGTATTTGCTGTTTTGAATAATTTCTTTAGTCCCTCGATGTCGTCTCCTCCGTGTCGTTCAGATATGAATTTACTGATAGCTGTTGAGACGCCAAGATCAAGAAGTCCTACTAGACTGATGAGTGTGCTTATAAAGATATAGACGCCGTATTCTTTAACCCCAAAATGTCGAACGATGATAGGGGTGATAAAGATGGCCAAAATTACAGGCCATGAAAAAGCAACAAGGCTGTACGAAATATTTTTAAATGTCGTCTGCTTTATGTTTGTAGCGATCATTATTTATTCCTTATGTACCACTGAATTGTTCTTTTTAGTCCTTCATCAAAATTGATTTTTGCTTTAAACCCAAACTCTTTTTTAGCTCTAGATATGTCTAATTTTCTCCTCATTTGACCGTCTGGTTTGTCACTGTTCCACACAATAGTGCCTTTATAGTTTGTGATCTTAATAATTTTTTTAACTAGATCCTTTATTGATATTTCTATGCCAGTGCCAAGATTAACTGGTTCAGAACTATTGTATTTTTCTGTTGCTAGGATTATGCCTTCAGCTGCATCTTCTGCATACAAAAATTCGCGTCTAGCTTTACCGGTACCCCAAACTTCGATTGATGGAAGTTTTTTCTCCTTAGCTTCAATAACTTTTTTAATAAGTGCTGGCACAACATGACTTGAGTTTGGATTAAAATTATCTCTTGGGCCATAGAGATTTACTGGAAGGAGATAGATTGCATTAAAGCCATATTCTTGTCTGTATGCTTGAGCTTGTACGAGCATCATCTTCTTTGCGAGTCCGTATGGAGCGTTTGTCTCTTCTGGGTATCCCATCCAGATGTCAGATTCTTTGAATGGAACAGAAGGAGATTTTGGATATGCACAAATAGTACTGATTGCTACAAATTTTTCTATACCGGCTTTACGGGCTTCTTCCATGAGTTGTGTACCCATAATCAAATTGTCGTAGAACAATTTACCAGGATGTTCTTTATTGAATCCGATACCACCAACAGTTGCAGCAAGATGAATAACTATATCTATACCTCGAAGTACTTCCTTACAATTTTCTAATTTTCTGAGATCAAGGTCTTTAGATCTTGGAATAATGATATTTTCTTTTTTGATGCCACGAGCAAGTAATTTATCTACGACAAATGAACCAAGAAATCCTGCACCTCCTGTGACCAGTATCTTCTTGTTTTTTAGGTCAATTTGTCCAGTTACGCTCGTATTTAAAGCTTTTTTCTTCATAAGCCAGATTATACTATTTATTTTTTAAAGCTGATAGGGTCATATTAACTCTTTTTTGAATAAAAGGGTGGAAGGACTTACTGTTTATTGGAAACCACTTTTTATCGTCATGTTGATTATCAAATGCTGTATGGAAGTTGTTTTCTTCGATTTCACAAACGAATAAAATAGCGACAGCATCATAGGAAACGCTTTTAAAAACAGAGTTTTCATGGATATCTCGTGTTAGACCAGCATATATTAGATTATCGGCATTTACAGACATACCTAGTTCTCGCTTTGCCTGTCTAATTGCACAGTCTATATATTCTTCTTCCTTGAAAAGCCTACCGCCAATCGTAAAGTACACTCCTTTTAAGGGCTCATTCATTCTCCTGAATAAGATAATCTTATCCCTCTTAGTATTGATGAACATTATGTCAACAGTACAGATTGGCACATTATCCATAATGTCCTTATAAAGCTTATCTGGAATGAAGTTTTTATCTTCCATGCGTTTCATTTTTTAGGTCCGCGTCTATCATGCCTTTCACTAAGCCCTTAAATGATATTTTAGGTTTCCAGCCCAATTCCTTCTTTGCTTTGGAATAATCTCCAATTAGAGAATCTACTTCTAGGGGACGATGATATTTCTTGTCGATTTCAATAATCACTTTTCCAGTCTTTTTATCTATGCCTTTTTCATTTAGACCTTTTCCTTTCCACTCCAATTCTATACCCAAAACTTTGGCTGATTCATTGACGAATTCTCGCACGCTGTGAGCCTCATTGGTCGCTAGGATATAATCATCGGGTTTTGGGGCCTGCATCATGAGCCACATACCTTCGACGTAATCTATTGTATGCCCCCAATCTCTTTTTGCTTCGAGATTTCCCAAGTATAATTTTTCTTGCTTACCAAGTTTTATCCTGACTAAACCTTCAGTAATTTTTTTTGTAACGAATGTTGAACCACGACGAGGACTTTCGTGATTGAAGAGAATACCGTTGCAGGCGAAAATACCATAGCTTTCTCGATAATTCTTGGTAATCCAATAAGCAAAGACTTTTCCGCAACCATATGGTGATCGTGGATAAAACGGTGTCTTTTCCGTTTGCGGGATTTCTTGAACCTTTCCAAACATTTCAGATGAAGATGCTTGGTAGAATTTTGTCTTAATTCCTGATTCTTTTATTGCATCAAGTATACGGAGTGTTCCTATGCCAGTTATATCAGCAGTGTATTCAGGTATATTGAAACTGACTCCGACATGACTTTGAGCACCAAGATTGTAGATCTCGTCTGGTTTAATTTTTTCTATCAACCTAGAAATATTACTTGAATCAGATAGGTCACCGAAATGCAGGAACAATTTGAGGTTTTTTTGGTGTGGATCTTTGAGAATATGATCAATTCGGCCTGTATTAAAAGAAGAGCTTCTTCGAATTATTCCGTGGACTTCATATCCCTTTTTTATTAAAAATTCAGCCAGATAGGATCCGTCTTGGCCTGTTATACCTGTTATAAGGGCTTTCTTGGTCTTTTTCATGATTCCCATACTCTAGCATTATTGTTTCAAAATTTGAATGATGGTTGAGTATTTACCCCTAATTCAGTATGATGTATGAATTATCTATTAATTCAGACACATTATTATGTTCCTCAAATCTATTACCAGATTCTTTGCTCTCGCCCCACTGTTCCTTATCCCGTTCTTTCCACTCATAGTTGCGAATAATTTTTTCTTTCCATTTATCACTGGTAAAGCCTTCTATTTCCGTATTCTTGTTGAGATTGCTTTCCTTTCATGGGTCATACTTGCAGCTCTCGATGCAAAATACCGCCCAAAGTGGAATTCACTAACTATAGGTGTGACGGTTTTTACTCTTATAGCTCTTGTTGCTGATCTTCTTGGGGTCAATCCTATTCGCAGTCTCTGGTCAAACTTTGAGCGTATGGAGGGTTGGATAACTATAATTCATCTTTGGATGTTCTATATGGTCACTGTTCACACTTTTGGTGGACAGGGAATAGACTCAAGTAAAAGGATGTGGCGTCACTGGTTGAATACTTCATTGGTGGTTGCTTTCATTGTTGCTTGTTACGGTTTTGCACAATACATAGGAGTTTCTCATTGGTTCCAAGCTCATTTACCAGCAATTGCTGCTTGGTTCCACGCCAATTTTCCTATTCATCAAAGTGCGGATCGTGTAGATGCTTCTTTGGGTAATGCGGAATATATGGCGGTCTATATGCTTATTAGTGCTGGTTTCGCTATTCACCTCCTTCTTGAATCAAAAGTTCGTCGTGGAGTTGTTGTTGCTCGTGAAGCAAGTGAAGGCGCTTTCAAATTGATTGTTGATATGTTCAGAGCGATTAATCTCTCAGTACTGGAATGGATATATGGAATATTAGCCGTAGCTTTCTCCTTCCTCATTTTTGAGACCGGAACTCGTGGAACTACTTTTGGCTTAATCGGAGCAATTATACTTGCACTTATACTGTATGTAATCTTCGCTCCTAAGGAAAATAATAAGTCACGTATAGTTTCCGGCAGTGTTCTTATTGCTATCTTTATTTTAGCCGGCATCTTCTGGATCGAACGCGATTCAAAGTTTGTCCAAAATAGTCCAGCTTTGAGTCGTATTGCAAGTATATCGATGAATGACATTACCACCTCTGGACGTGCATATATTTGGCCTATGGCTATTACTGGCGCTATGCAACGTCCTGTCCTTGGTTGGGGTCAAGAGAACTTTAACTATATCTTCAACGCCAATTACAATCCGAAAATGTATGGTCAAGAACAATGGTTCGATCGTGCTCACAGCGTGTATCTTGATTGGTTAATTAATGCTGGTATCGTTGGACTTTTGGCCTATCTCGCACTATATGTACTGTTCCTCATGGCAGTTTGGAAATCAACTCTAACGATTCTAGAAAAGAGTGCTCTAACAGGACTTCTTGCGGGTTATGCCGCTCACAACTTCTTGGTATTCGATAATTTGGCAAGTTATGTTCTTTTCTTTGCTCTTCTTGGTTTTGCTGCTTCATTGAAAATGTCTAATAGTAGTAAGGAAATAAAGCCTGTACGAGAAATAACTTCTGACGTTGTTGAGTATGTTGTAGCGCCAGTAGCTATCATCACCCTTATCTTCGGCATTTATTGGTACAACGTTCGTCCAATTCAAGAAAACACAAGACTTATTAGCGCGCTTCAATCTTGTGGAGGTAATTCGACACCTGATGCTGATTTGTTTAATAATGCTTTGTCAGTCGGTGCTTATATTGGAGAACAAGAAGCTCGTGAACAGGTCTTGTCATGTGCAGGACAAGTTATCAACGCTCAACAACTTCCTGGTCCAACCAAGCAAGCTTTCTTTGATTTAGCTACAAATGCTATCAATGATCAGGTTTTACAAACTCCAAAAGATGCTCGTGTATATACTCTTGGTGGTTCATTCTTCGAGCAAATAGGTTCATTCAGTCAAGCTCTTCCTTTACTTGAAAAAGCTCACCTCCTATCACCAGCAAAACAGAGTACTGATTTGGCTCTTGGAAATGCATATATAAATCTTGGTAAATTTGATCAGGCTGTAACACTCCTGAAGAATGCATATCTCTCGGAGACAACTGATAATGATGCAAAAGTTGAGTACATCGTTGCTCTTATTGTGTCTGGAAATGATGCACAGGCGCAGACGCTCTTCCCAAATGATCCAAACTTCAATACAACTGAGGTGGCACAAGCTTATACCATTGCTAAGCAATACCAAAAAGCTATTGATATTTACCAAAGTCTTTTGGGTACAAGTACTGATAATGTTAATCTTCAGACAAAAATTGCTCAAACACAGTATGCTGGCGGTCAAGTTTCAGCGGCTATTGCCACTCTTAAACTAATAGAGAAGAATCACCCTGAATATGCTGGTCAGATTGACGGAGCTATCAAGCAGATACAGAAGTAAGGTATTTGCGTGTCAAAAAGCAGTCGTGTTATGATTGTGCTGTGAGTACCCTAGGTGGGCACTCTCCAATAAATGTCTCGCAAAGTGCTGCCCTCGGCAGCCTTTTGCGTTATCGGGCGCGAGTACGTTATACTAGAACACAGATTGCACCAAATGACGGCGAGCGGCTGTACTCACATTATATTTAGACATATTATTTGGAGCTCACACCCGCTCGCCATCATTCGGTACAAATATGAAGATTCAAGAAAACATACCACTCGCCTCATACACGACATTCAAGATTGGCGGCCCAGCCCGTTTTTTTTGTATTGTCACAAGTGTTGACGAAGTTAAGTCAGCAGTTATTTTTGCTAAAGAAAATAGTGTGCCATTTTTCGTTCTTGGAGGGGGTTCAAATTTACTTGTTTCAGATACAGGATTTCCGGGTTTAGTGATTAAAGTTGAAATTAAGGGAATTGAAATTAAAGAAGTTGGAAATAATGAAAATGAAATTATTAGAGTTGGAGCAGGGGAAATGTGGGATGATTTGGTTGAATACACGGTGAAGAACGGTTGGAATGGTTTGGAAAATCTATCGGCTATTCCGGGAACTGTTGGCGCTGCGCCTGTTCAGAATATTGGCGCATATGGCACTGAAGTGGGATATTTTATTTCTGTAGTTAATGTATTTGATACAAAAGAGATGAAGGAGGTCACTATGCTTCCAAGAGATTGCCATTTTGGTTACAGGAATAGTACTTTTAAACATGAAAAAGGACGTTATGTTATTACGAGTGTTGATTTTAAATTAAATAAAGACGGCAAAGTTAGTATTGAATACAGAGATCTGAAAGAGTATTTCAGCAAAGTTTCCACCGACAGAGGAAATGGAGAAGTGACTCCTTCACAAGTTCGTGAAGCTGTTATTGATATTCGTTGGAATAAATTACCTGATTGGAATAAATGGGGGACTGCCGGTTCATTTTTCAAAAACCCTGTTATCTCAAAAGAAAAATTTGATGAATTGAAAACAAAATACCCGGCACTTCCTGGTTTTCCTGAAATTTCAATTGGAGGCAAATCTGATGGTCAGATGAAAATTCCTCTTGGTTGGATACTTGATAATGTTTGCAAAGCCAAAGGTGTGACGAGTGGTGGTGTTGGTACTTATAAGAATCAGGCGCTCGTTATTGTTACTAAGTCAGGAGCTACTGCTAAAGAGGTTGTGGACTTTACTCAAGGATTAATGAAGCAGGTGAAGGAAGCGACAGGTATTACTGTTGAGGCTGAGGTTGAGTGGGTCAATTAGCAAATTGACCTACTGGGTCAATTAGGGTATGGTCCGCGAGAACGATTGGGAAAGTTGAAGTATTTCCAAATTTGTTTGAGGGGGAGGGGAGACTTGTCTCTCAAAAGATGATGGATGAAACAAAATCGTCCATGGCTTAAAATATGGATGGACGAAAAATTTCCGTCCAAGCGAATTTTGGAACATGTGCCCTGGGTCAGCCAACATTTTTTTAACGTTGACATTTCCACATACCCCCTTCGCTTCGGCGGCGCGGGTTTTTTTCTTACTCCAAATGTGTTAAAGTGCCTGTTACTATGTCTATTTTCAGTAAAATATTCAGTAATACCCATACCGCTAGTACCAAGAAATTTGAGCCTATAGTAGGCCAGATCAATGCTTTGGAGCAGGCGACGCAGAAACTATCTGACGCAGAACTTAAAGACAAAACAGCTGGCTTCAAAGCTCGCCTAACTGGTAAAACTATTGAGGAAGAAAAGAAAATTCTTGATGAGATACTTCCTGAAGCATTTGCTTTGGTTCGTGAAGCTAGTCGACGCACCCTTGGCCAGCGTCATTTTGACGTACAGCTTATTGGTGGAATGGTCCTCAATTCTGGTGGTATTGCCGAGATGCGTACTGGTGAAGGAAAGACGCTTGTCGCCACACTCCCAGCTTACCTAAATGCGCTCACTGGTCGTGGTGTGCACGTTGTTACTGTGAATGATTATCTTTCACGACGTGATGCGGCATGGATGGGTCAAATCTATGATGCACTAGGACTCACTGTTGCCGTCATCAATCATGAGAGTTCATTCCAATATGACAAGACTCATGGCACCAAAGAAGAAGATGAGACTGAAGACAAACTCGGATCTTTCAAGGTTGTGCATGAATTCTTGCGTCCTGTCACACGCCGTGAGGCTTACAATGCTGACATCACCTATGGTACGAACAATGAATTTGGTTTCGACTATCTCCGCGACAATCTCGAATACGATGCTGCCAAACTCCGCCAACGCGAGCCAAACTACGTTGTAGTGGATGAGATCGACTCTATTCTCATAGATGAAGCACGTACACCACTTATTATTTCTGCACCAACTCGTGACGCTGAAAGTGTTTATAAACAATTTTCTTCACTTACTTCTTCATATAAAAAGGATGAGGATTATACTGTTGATGAAAAGAAAAAAGCCATTTCACTTCTAGCGCCTGGTATAGAGAAAGCCGAGAAATCTTTAGGAATAAACAATCTATATACTGATGCAGGTATCAAGTTTGTTCATCATCTTGAGACTGCTGTTCGAGCCAAGGCTCTGTACCAGAAAGATGTTGACTATGTTGTAAAGAATAATGAAATCATCATTGTTGATACATTTACTGGTCGTCTCCAGCCAGGACGTCGTTGGTCAGAAGGTTTGCATCAGGCTATTGAAGCTAAGGAGGGTGTTGCTATTCAACAAGAGTCTCGCACTTATGCTTCTATCACTTTCCAAAACTTTTTCCGCATGTACAAGAAACTTTCTGGTATGACAGGTACAGCCACTACTTCGAGCGAAGAATTTTATAAAGTTTACGGACTTAATGTCTATCAGGTACCTACAAATAAGGATGCTGTACGTCTAGACAAACAAGATCAGATTTTCCAGACAGAAGTTGGTAAATACAAAGCCATTGCTCGTACTGTCAAAGAACTCCATAGTAAAGGTCAGCCAGTTTTGATTGGTACAGTTTCTATTGAAAAGAATGAATTACTTTCACAGTTTTTGAAAGGTGAAGGTGTGCCTCATGAGATGTTGAATGCCAAGAATCACGAACGTGAAGGTGAGATCATAGCTCAAGCAGGCAAGCCAGGGGCAGTTACTATCGCTACGAACATGGCGGGCCGTGGTGTTGATATCAAGCTCGGTGGTAATCCAAATACGCCGGAAACTTACGAACAGATCAAGAACGCTGGTGGTCTTTTCGTTCTTGGTACTGAACGTCATGAAGCTCGTCGTATCGATGATCAGCTTCGAGGTCGCGCAGGACGTCAAGGTGACCCAGGTGCTACGCAATTCTTTGTTTCTATGGAGGATTCACTTATGCGTGTCTTTGCTAGTGACACCATGAAATCAATGATGGGCAAATTGGGTGTAAAAGAAGATGAACCTATTCAGCATGGAATTATCTCGAAATCTCTTGAAAGTGCCCAAAAGAAAATTGAAGGATTTAACTTTGATTCACGTAAGCACGTTCTTGAATTCGATGATGTTATCAATAGTCAGAGAACAAGTATTTATGGAAAGCGACGTAAGCTTCTCCTTGGTTCTGTCGATGATGTTGAAAAGGAGTTAAATGATATTGTTGGCGTCATTGTTGATCCAGAAGATAAGACAAAAGAAGTTATTGAAAAGAAAATAGCTGAATTTGGTCGTGACGCTTTCTTAAATGCCGTTCGCATCGTTCTTTTGCAGACTATTGATATGTATTGGGTTGAGCACTTAGAGGTCATGGATTATACCCGTTCAAGTGTAAATCTCCGAGCTTATGGTCAGCGTGACCCATTGATTGAGTATAAGAAGGAGGGTCTACGACTTTTCCGTGAAATGAATGAAGCGATTCGTGGTCAGTTTATTCGTATTTTGCCAAATATTGTGCCGGTTAATTCTGCACAAGGCGGTTCAAATAATGGAAGTGTTCAGATAAAGGGAATAAAGGATGCTGAATTCAAGGAAATCAAAGATAATGCTCAAATAATCGGCGCGGGTGATGGCTCAAGTAAAGGAAGTAATTCTGCAGTAAAGAGTGCTCCAGAAGTTGGTAGGAATGATCCATGTCCTTGTGGTTCAGGTAAGAAATATAAAAAGTGTCACGGGGTTGGGAAGTAGTATCCTGAATTTGAGTTGGACGAACTAAAATCGTCCATGGCTCAAAATAAGGGTGGACGAAAAAAGTTCGTCGATGTTATTTTGGAGGAAAGGTACCCGGGTCCATAAATATATTTTAATGAAAAATAAGTCAGCTAATCCAGTTAAAGGAACTCTTTCTGTTGAGCATCTTCATCATTTTCGATGTGGTTCATGTGACAAATGGTGGTCCATTGGCGATACATCAATAGTTTTACCAGGAAAGAATTCTGCAACAAATAAAGAGTGGTTTTGCCCGTGGTGTGGCAAGAAGAATGTTTTTGCAAAATAATATGAGAAATAGAGCTACGGCAATAATTATAAAAGATGAAAAAATTCTTCTTTTTAGAAGGATTAAGAAAGGTCTGGAGTATTTTATATTTCCAGGTGGTGGTGTGGAAGAAAATGAGACCACAGAAGAAGCGTTAAAGAGAGAGGTCGGAGAAGAGCTTAGTTTAGAGATTTCAAAATGGAAGCATCTTTTTGACATGGAAGTTAATGTACCACCGGTATTTTTGGGACATGCTCATCAGAAGTATTTTTTGTACTTAATTGAAGAATACACTGGCACACCTGAAATTGGTGGACCAGAAAAAGAAGCGAATCGTGAGGATAATCAGTTTCATCTTGTCTGGATCCCGATAATCAATCTTAGCAAGATGGATAATTTATATCCGAAAGAGATAATCTCAAAGTTGAATAAACATCACAAATAGCGTAGTATGGCAACACTATGGCTTTTATCGATGAAATACAATTCCATGCCAAGGCTGGTAACGGTGGCGACGGTGTCGTCAGATGGCGCCATGAGCGTGGCAAAGAGTTTTCTGGCGCAGCTGGAGGCAATGGAGGCGCTGGAGGAGATGTTTATGTTCGCGCTGTTCGCGACATCAATATTCTTGCACGTCACAAGGTAGTAAAAGAATTCAAGGCACGTAGCGGTGAAGCTGGCCAAAACTGGAGCCGTCAGGGCAAATTCGGTGAGGATTTCTATATTGAATTGCCAATTGGCTCTGTTGTTAAAAACCTACAAACAGACCGTATAGTTGAACTTATTGAAGATGGTCAGGTTTCCAAGATACTCCACGGTGGTCGTGGCGGTGTTGGTAATGAGCACTTCAAAGCCTCAACGAACGTTACTCCAATGCAATCAACACCTGGAATGCCTGGTGAAGAGGCTGATTTCACTGTTGAACTAGATCTTATTGCTGACGCTGGTCTTATTGGTCTGCCAAATGCAGGGAAGTCGAGCCTCCTCAACGCTATCACTCATGCCAATGCAAAGGTTGCTAGTTATGCCTTTACTACACTCGATCCTAACCTCGGCGCTCTCCCAGGTGGTTATATTCTCGCTGATATCCCAGGACTTATAGAAGGTGCATCAGAAGGTAAAGGCCTCGGTCATAAGTTTTTGAAGCATGTTAAGCGTACCAAGATCCTTTTGCACCTCATTTCACTAGAAAACACTGCTCTTGTTGGCACCTATAAGACCGTTAGAAAGGAATTGGAGAAGTTTGGTCACGGTCTATCAGATAAGAAAGAAATCATTATCCTCAGTAAAACTGACACCGTTACTGGCACACCTATTCAAATTAAGAAGAAAATTGCCGCAGCTCGTACAGCCCTCAAGAAATATAATAAGAATATCCTTGAAGTTTCGATACTTGACGATGCTTCACTCAAGAAGCTTACTGATCAAGTTACTGTTTTATTGCAAAAAGATAAAGTTGAGAAAGAAAATTAGCCTAACTTCTTTACCAGAAGTTCTTTGATCACGGCTGGATTAGCAGCACCTTTTGTTGCTTTCATGGCCTGACCAATCAAAAATTGAAGGGAAGTGGTTTTTCCGGCCTTGTATTCTGCGATTACAGGCGCGTTATCAGCGATGACCTTATCAATAGCAGGCTCGAGAGAGGCAATGTCACTCTTTTGTATGAGCTCGTGCTTATCTGCAAGAGTCTTGGGTGAAGAGTTCTTTTCAGTTAAGAGTAATGTGAGAAGTTTTTTAGCTCCAGAGGATGAAATATCACCTTTACTGATCATTTCAATAAGTTCAGCAAAGTATTCAGGCTTGATTGTGTTTATTTGCTCAAGCCAATTTGTTCCTGCAACCAATCCTTTTTTTAATAGACCCGCATAATCAGTTAAAAGGTAATTAATCACCAACCGTACACTCTTCTCATCCTTTTTTGATAGCTTACTAATAATAGTATCAAAATATTCTGTAAGCACTCCCTTATCATCATCAACAAACATTTCAGCCTCTTTATCGGTTGCTGCAAAATCCTTCTTAAATCGCTCACGACGTACCCAAGGCAATTCAACCAACTCCTTCGCAAGTGCATCTTTTGAAAATTCAGGAATTTCTGAAATCTTTAACTTCGGTATATCAGGTTCAGGGAAGTAGCGGTAGTCATGTGAACTTTCCTTCGATCTCTGTGAATATGTCTCTTCCGCTTTTTCATCCCAACCGCGGGTTTCCTGTTTTACTTTATCGCCAGCTTCGAGCAATTTGATTTGCCTCTTGATCTCGTAATCTATCGCACCTTCGACTGCACGGAATGAATTCAAATTCTTCACTTCAGTCTTAGTACCAAATTTCTTCGCAGCAGTGTTTTCTACTGAAGCAACAGAAATATTTGCTTCGACGCGCATTTCTCCTTTTTCCATATTTGCTTCACCTGCTCCCAAGTAGCGGAGAAGTAGTTGAAGTTCTTTTGCAAATGACGTTGCAGTTTTTCCGTCATGAATAGTTGGAGTGGTGACGAGCTCCATGAGAGGGACTCCAGAGCGATTGAAGTTCACCAAACTTTTTTCATGAGTGTCGTGAGTTGACTGAGCAGTATCTTCTTCGAGATGGATGCGTTCGAGTTTTATTCCTGCAAGGGTTCCACCAGAAATGAGAGGGTAGGCGTACTGACTAATTTGGTAACCTTTCGGTATGTCAGGATAAAAATAATTTTTACGATCCCATTCAGTAAAGTCAGCAATTTTTCCGTCGACAGCAAGACCAATTTTTAAAACTGATTTGATTGCCTCGTGATTGAGAACAGGGAGAGTGCCAGGATGACCAAGACAGATCGAGCAGACATTTGCATTAGCTTTTTCTTCATCGGGATTATTCGCACAAGAACAAAACATTTTTGATTTTGTTTTGAGCTCCGCATGTATTTCTAGTCCGATCGTTGGTATGTATTCCATAAAAGACATAGTAACCTGAAATGAAAATAAATAAAAGCAGGAAGTTTTTTCCTGCTATTTATCTCATCTCCAAACTTCTAACTCCTAGCTTCTAATTTCTTGTGATTAATCTTCGTGCTTGACCATCAATTTTCGAGGACCTTTTGAAACCTTTTTCTGCGTAGGTCGCTTTTCTTTATTTGTCTCAATTTCTGTCAAGAGCTTTTCAATAGCTTCACGACGATATACACGATAGTTATTGAAGGGATGACGACTAGCCTCTAGCTTGCCATTATTGTCCCAGTTTCGAAGTGTTAATGCACTCACACCTAGTAATGATGAAGCCTCTTTAATTGTAAGTAATTTTTTATTGTTTGTTTCCATATGCATATATTATACATACTAAACCTTACTAAAGGTATATACGTTATCCACAATGATTATTAATGTTTATAAATTATTACAATAGAGTTTTTAAGATCGTATCAGTTTTGTGAGCTGAATGTCATCTAAGTAATCAAATTTTTAAATAAATCAATTTACGAATTTGAGCCATTTAAATGAGCTAGGACAAGTTCGATTTTGTAATTGTAATAAGTACAAGGAAGTAGTTTTTTAGTGATTTTAGATGCATTTTGACGGGCATGTTTTTTCGTAATTTCTAATTAAAATTTAGGCTCTAGTTTATCCACAGTTTTCGAGCTTTAAAAACCACCTCGTCCGTATAATGTTCCTGTATGCAAAAGGACCAAATCATTATCAACGGAAAAGTCTTTCTCTCCACCCGCCGAGGTGCCGAGATAGCCGGATATTCTGCGGATTATGTGGGACAACTTTGCAGGTCTGGAAAAATTGAATGTCGTAGAATTCGACGAGTTTGGTTCATCGAAAAGGATTCAATTTTGAGACACTCTGCCACCTATGCAAACGTAGCTACTAGAGCTAACGTAACTTCATTCAAACCTGAGGATTTTAAGCACTCAAGATCAAGCCTTATTTCGTCAGCATTTCCATTGCTACTGACATCTCCACAAGGAGGCTCTGTTTCAAGTATGTCTGCTGGCATTTCTTATAACCAGCGTTCATATCAAAAAAGTACAAATTCATTCAGCACCGCAGTATTTGCAGTGTTGTTGTTTATTGTTCTAGGTTTTTCTGTTGCCACACTATTCATGGGTCCTTTTGGACACACAAACTCTGGCACATCATCAAATCTCGTTGCTTCAGTGTCTGGCGCAGTAAATTCACTTGTTAACGATATCTTCGGTTTATTTAATCGTTCAAATACAAATTTAATTACAGATTTGAGTGTATCAGCAAATAATTCTGATTCAGGAGCACCAACACAGGCTGGAATGGTAGTCGTGCCTTCACAAGGATCAACATCAAATAATACAAGACTTGCAAATGATATTACGAGCTCATTTTCAGATCCTGTCTCATTGAAGCAGTCTGTAGATGCAAATTCAGGAGTTATTACTCCAGTCTTCCGAACAGTGAAAGGAAAAGATTTCATGTATGTGTTGGTACCGGTCAAAGCAGCGACTTCATCAGTAGCCACTTCTTCTCAAAATATATGAAAATCTTGAAATCAAAAATGCAGGAATATTCAATCAGTGCGCTAGTTTTATCTTTTGTATTTGTGATTGTATTTGTATTTTGCACTTCATATCTCGTACCTTTTGCTTTGGCTCAGGTCATGTCGAGCAGTAATTTCAAAGTTCTAGATCAGAGTGTTAACTTTGCAGGAAATAATTCAAGTTCAACAAATTATCAGATGCAGGATACTGTTGGTGAAATTGCTACAGGTTTCTCATCAAGTACAAATTATTCGATTAGTGCTGGATATCAGCAGATGAATATCGTCGCAATTTCAGTTGTGCCTCCTACAAACGTCACCATGACTCCAAACTTGGGCGGTGTGACTGGCGGTACGTCCAATGGATCAACAACGTTTATCGTCACTACAGACGATACTGCTGGATATACTTCAACCATTCAAGCATCTACTTCACCTGCACTTGTTAATACTTCATCAACAACAAATTCATTTGCTGATTATGTACCAGCTGGTTCAAATCCAGATTTTACTTTCGCATATGCAGCCACATCATCAGTCTTTGCTTGGTCAGTCCAAGGCACTGATGCTGATCAGAGATTCTTGAATAACGGTTCTGTTTGCAACAGTGGATCAACTAGTTCTATCACAACATGTTGGGATGGACTTTCAACTGGTACAAAGACTGTTGCAGACAGAACTTCAAACAATCAACCATCTGGAACGCAATCAGTTTTGTATTTCCGTGCAGGTATCGGATCATTACGTGTTCAACCAAATGGCTTGTATGTAGCTACGACCACTCTAACCGTCATTCCTCTCTAAATTATTTATGAAGCATTTTATTTACATAACATTCATCCTCACAATCCTTACTGGAGGTGTTATGTACGTACATGCAGCCAGTACTTCTTTCACAACATCTCTCACAACTTACGCTTTTGATAATATTCCTCCAACAGTTCCAACAGGACTTACAGCCACTCCAATTTCTCAATCCCAAATTGATTTGAGTTGGTTACCTTCAACAGATAATAATCTTGTCGGAGGATATGTTGTTTATCGTGACGATGGAGCAATTGCCACAACTTCAGGAACAACCTTTAGTGATACTTTGCTCTCAGCAAGTACAACTTACACATATTCAGTTCAAGCATTTGATGGTTCATCAAATTATTCAGCAACTTCAACTTCAGTATCAACAACAACATTACCTGTACCAGTTGTAATCATTTCAACATCAACTCCACCAGTTTCGGGAGGTTCAACAAGTTCAGGTGGTTCAGCTTTTATCACTGATCTAACTGTTACTCCACACACAGTAGATAGTGTAATAAATTTCAATACTGCATCACCAGCACGCTCGACAGTATCTTGGGGATTAACTCCAGATCTCGAAGCAGGTTCTATAACAAGTATTTTCTATGACACTACACACGAGATCACGATCACCGGACTCACAGCAGACACACATTACTATGTTCGAATAAGTGTTGTTGGTGCACAAGGTGTTCAATCATCAGTCGATAGTCAATTCAACACTATCTCACTCAATCCAATATCAATTTTGAACCCATCGAACTTTACAGCAACTCCAAAAGGTCTTGGTCAAAACGGTATCAATCTTTCATGGACAAATCCAATAGATCCACGTTTTGGGTCTGTACGTGTCGTTCGATCAACCACATTCTTCCCAAGAGACCAATATGACGGTGTGCCGGTGTATCAAGGCGCAGGACAAAATTTCTTTGATGCTTCAACTGTTCCAGGTACACGATATTATTATTCAATCTTTGCAGAAGCGACTGATGGATCTTTCTCTTCAGGAGTACTCGCACAGGCACGCATCGGTATTGTTGGAGAAATAATTCCAGCCAATAACAATCCATTTACACAAGCTCCACCAGCAAGTAACGTCAATCCTCTTATTGCAAACCTTACAATTTCAGATTTTGAATTTATTCAGAATGGAAAATTCCTAACTCCTAATACAAACAATGTTATCTCAATTGATGGCACGAAGAATCTCACAATCAGACTTGCATATAACAAGGTTCCAGAAATCTTAAAGACAATTGCTGTATCACTAACTGATCCAAAGGATTCTTCAAAGGCTTTCATCTTCTTGCTCCGTGCAAATGCAAACAAGTCATACTATGAAGCCAATGTCGGTTCACTCGGCGTGTCTGGAGATTTTCCACTTGCTATCAGTATTCTTGATTATCAGAATCAAAGTTTGAAACAAATTGCTGGAAGTCTTGTAGCAGCTGTAGGTGATATTGCGATTTCGAGTGATCAATTTGGTCAGCTTTCATTCTGGCTCATAATTATCTTACTCATCGTTCTGCTCGTTATCGTAGTTCGAATTCTTGCTAAGAAAAATAAAAAAGATAACTCAAAGGGAAGTGACAATGTCACCGTGGTAACTTCAGCAGTAATTGCGCTTGTTATTTTGAGTGGTGCGATGTTCTTTGGAATTCATCAAGCTTACGCTTTCAATCAACAGATTAACTATCAAGGAAAATTGGCTAATGCTTCAAATATTTCTGTTGCTAACGGCCAGTATCCTATTGTCTTTAAGTTGTATACAACATCAAGCACGACTACTCCTATTTGGACTGAAACTGATTTTGGCGCAAATCAACCAACAGTTTCTGGTGGACTCTTTAGTATCATGCTCGGATCGACAACTCCATTTACTGGTGTTGATTTCAATCAGACTTTGTATCTCGGTGTAACTGTTGCAAGTGATACAGAAATGACACCACGTAAAGTTATTGGCGCTGTGCCAGCTGCATTCCTTGCTGGAACCTCAACTATTGCACTTTCCGCAAATACTTTGCAGGGAATTACACCAGGGCAGTTCTTCCGTAATGATCAACAGAATGCTACTTCATCCGCTGCAACTTTCTTGTCTATTCTCCAAACAGGTGCTGGTAAAGTTGCTGAATTCTTTGCAAGTGCAGGACAGAGTGCTCTCGCTATTCTCTCAAATGGAAATGTCGGTGTAGGTTCATCAACACCAGTTGCCACACTTTCAGTTACAGGTACAAGTACTGCAGGAGTAAATCCTTTCATTGTTGCTTCTTCATCTGGAGCAACATTGCTCACTGTTCTTCAGAATGGAAATGTGGGAGTTGGTACTGCTAATCCAAAATTTCAATTACATGTTCTTGAATCTGGCCAACCAAGTACTAACAATCCGATCGATGTAATGGCAGTGGAAGTTGGTTCGCCAAGTTCGGGTACAGCTACGGGATATGGACCAGCGATTCTTTTTAAAGATATTGGTACAAATGTTACTAATATGGCTAGGATAGGAGCGGTATATGAACCGAATGGAACTAATAATCTCGGTGGTTTGATTTTTTCTACAAACAGCGATACTAATAACTCCCTTACTCTTCCTTCAGAGAAAATGCGTATAACCGCATTTGGCAACGTTGGAATCGGCACATCATCACCTATAGCTTCACTAACTGTTGTTAGTTCGACTACCGCACAGATATCTTTCGTCGTCGCTTCTTCATCTGGTACTCAATTATTAACACTCTTCGGAAATGGTAATTTTGGTCTCGGATCAACATCACTTTCAAACCTCTTTACAGTAGCCGGTAACGGATTCTTCAATGGAAATGTAACTGCAACAAATATTATTGCCACCGGCACATTGAATGTTAGTGGTCAAACAACACTTGGTAACGCCACAATCACCAATGCATCAACAACCAACCTCGCTGTCACTGGTCTTGCAAACACAGTTTTGTCAGTTAATGCTCTTGGTCAAGTAGTTGCAACATCAACTGCTGGATTTGGAACAAACTACTTTAGTAATTCTGGAGCAACTACAACTAACAACTTTGCAAACCTTGCTTCAACTCTTGGTGTATTTGGAACAATTCAGGCTACAAGTACAACTGGTACAAGTACTTTTGCTGGTGCATCGATATTTACCGGTAACGTCGGTATCGGAACAACATCTCCAATGGGAGGGTTTGCTTTCCAAGGTTTCAACGCATCGACAAGTGCAACAACAAACTTTGCAGTATATGCAGGAAATGGATACTCAAATGCTGGAACCAATGGTCCTGGAAGTAGTATCGCGTTTGTTACTGGAAGTGCAGGTAGTGGTTCAGTAGGATATGCCGGCGGAGATTTTAATGTTACGACCGGTAGTGGTGTCTCAAGTAATGCTCCAGGACGTGGCGGTAACATTGCATTTAGTTTAGGAGCTGGTGGAATTGCCGGCCCGGCTGGTGGAGTCGGAGGAACGTTTGCAGTTGTTTCTGGTAATGGAGGTGCTTCATCTGCAACTCAACCAACTGGTGTTGGAGGAGCAGTTACTCTTACGGCAGGAAATGGTGGTGCACAAACTGGTTCAGGTTCTAGTGCTGCTGGCGGCGCATTAACGCTTACCGCAGGCAATGGTGGTAATACTACTCTTAATGGATCTCCATCAGGTACAGGTGGAACAATTACTTTTACTGCTGGTAATGCAGGTACAGTTTCTTCATCCACATTAGCCGGTGGTAATGGCGGTAACATCATTTTAATTCCTGGTACCGCTACTGCCACTGGCACACCTGGTTATGTCGGTATCGGTACAACATCACCATCTAATTTACTTACTGTTGCAGGTAACGGTTTCTTCAACGGCAATATTACTGCTACAAACATTACTGCAACTGGAACTCTATCGGTTACTGGTCAGACAACACTTTCTGGTCAGACATTCCTTGTTAACGCTTCAACAACAAACTTTTCAGCTTCTGGTTTTGCTAACGTTACTGGAACAACCACAACAGGTGGTTTGAGTGTTGCTTCATTAAACGGAGTCCTCTTTGGTACAAACGGAGCAATTACAGCTATTGCAACTTCATCACTCGGTATTCCTAACTTCTGGACTCTATCTGGCGCTACGACAACAAACACAGTAGCTAACGTCGCTTCAACTCTTGGTGTCTTCGGTTCAGTACAAGCAACTAGTACAACTGGAATTAATACATTTGCAGGAACAGTTGGCATCGGCACATCCTCACCTAGTTATCCATTTACTGTTGCAAGTCAGACAGTAACAACTGTTGTCACTGGCGGAACGAGCAATTTAAATATAGGATCTGATATTGAAGGAATAACACAAAGACAAATTTCAAGTAGTGCAACCCAAAATTATATTACATTAAATCTTCTTGCTAGTTCACAAAATACTGTAGCTGGTGGACCAACTAATCAAACAACTTATGGTCTTTATAGTAAGGCCTTCAGTTCTAATCAGGCTTCGATAAGTAACAATACATATTATGGTGCTTATCTCGAAGCATCAGGAGCTAATGCTGGTGCAACAACTGTAACTGATTATGGTCTCTATGCAAATGCTATCAGTACTTCGACAAATGCTACGAACTACGCCGTCTATGCAAACGCTGCCAACGGAAGTCAAAACTACGGTATCTATTCTGCAGCAGGCACGAACTATTTTAATGGTAATGTCGGCATCGGTACAACATCCCCAAGTAATTTACTCACTGTCGCTGGCAACGGTTTCTTCAGCGGCAACATTACAGCTACAAATATTACTGCAACTGGAACTCTATCGGTAACAGGTCAGACGACATTGGGAAATGCTTCGACAACCAATATCACAGTTTCAAATAATTTAAATGTTACTTCTACCACTACAACAACAGGATTGAAGATAGCGTCACTCTCTGGAGTACTCTTCGGTACAAACGGAGTAATAACAGCAATAGCGACATCATCACTCGGTATTCCTAACTACTGGACTCAGTCTGGTGCAACGACAACAAACACAGTGGCTAATGTCGCTTCAACTCTTGGTGTGTTTGGAACAATACAGGCGACATCAACTACAGGAACAAGTACTTTTGCAAGTTCCGCAATATTTAATGGAAGAGTTGGAATCGGAACAACAACACCAGCAGAAAGTTTGACTATATACAAAGGTACAACTAATGTCAGTACTTTGATTTCAGATAATGGAGTTTTATTTACAAGATCTTACGATGGATTAGCTTCAGCAGGAGTATATTATACTGGAAATACGTTCATGACTTCAGACGGAGAAGTTATTCTATATCCAGGTAATCGTACAGCCGTGGATACTATAAATGATTCATCTGTTGGTAAGGCTGCAATCAGCGGAGCTGTAACTCTTGGTGGCGCGAATCTTCAGGTGATCGGTTCACTTGCAGTTGGCGGAACTTATGCTTCATTATTAACAACACCAGCAAATGGTGCAATCTTCCAGGGTACTGTCGGCGTTGGCACGTCATCACCATCTACCTCAAACGCTCTTGAGGTTGGCGGTAACGGATATTTTGCAGGGAATATCACTGGTGCAAATTTGATTGCAACAAGTACTCTCACAGTCTCTGGTCAAACCACTCTCGCTAATGCTTCAACAACAAACTTGTCAGCTTCTGGTTTCCTCAAGGTCACCGGTCAAACCACTCTAGGCAATGCAACAATCACTAACGCTTCTACAACCAACCTCGCTATCACTGGTCTCAACAGTGCCATCTTGTCAGTAAATGCACTTGGTCAAGTTGTTGCAACAACTTCTGGATCTGGAACAAACTACTTCTCTAACTCTGGAGCAACGACAACACTTACTACTGGAACTAACCTTGTTGCCGCACTCTTCGCTGCTCCTTATTTCTTAGCAACTTCCACAACAGCGACTTCTAGTATTGCAGGAAACTTTAGTGTCACTGGTCCATCAATATTTGGTGGTCAGTTAACAATAGGTAACGGTAATGTGAACACAGATTATGGCGTATCTATAACTAACCTAAATGCAGGATCAAGTGCTGCTGCTGATATTTCTTTTGTAAATAATTCTGGTGGGAATGCTTATGTTGGAGTTGGTTCAAGTGGAACAGCTGCGGCATATGCTTCACGTGCTTTCTTTGATACTTTCACAGGTTCAGGTACATCTATCCTATCTTCTGCATCTGGAGGAGATGTACGTTTCTATACAGCTGGTGCAGCTGCTGGAAATGAAAGAATGCGTATCGGTAATACAGGTAATGTTGGTATTGGTACGACGACAGCATCAAATTTACTTGAAGTCGCAGGTAACGGATATTTTGCTGGTAACCTCACTGCAGCAAATATCACAGCAACTGGAACACTTAATGTTACAGGTAAAACAACTCTTGCCGCTGCTTCTACTACCGCATTGACTGTCGCCAATAATCTATTTGTAAATGGAAAAATAGGAATAAATGATCCAAACCCAGCACCATTTATTGACATAAATCAGAACGGTTCAAATCCAGGTCTAGTTATGCAGAGTACAGCACCATGTGGTACTTATGGCTCATACAACACTGGTAATGCACGTTTTGAAGGCGGTACTGATAATGGAGGAAATATCCAATTTGAATCACAAAGAGGTACTGCTGGTTGTGCTCAAGCGGGAGCCATGTATTGGGATTGGGGTTGGGATAATGGAGGTGACTTTAATTTGAGACTTGCTATGTTTGATGATCATACTTTCCAGGTTTATGATAATGGAAGTGGTACAACGACAGTTTGGTCATTCCAGCAAAGAGGTGGAACAGTCTTCAATTATGCAACATCAACTATCTTTACTGGTGGTGGTAACGTTGGTATCGGTACGACGACACCTACAGCAAGTAACATTTTGACTGTCGCTGGTAACGAGTTTGTTAATGGAAACATTACAGCTACAAATATTACTGCAACCGGCACTCTTAATGTCACAGGTCAGACGACACTTGGTAATGCAACAATCACTAACGCTTCTACAACCAACCTAGCTATCACTGGTCTCAACAGTACCATCTTGTCAGTAAATGCTCTTGGTCAAGTTGTAGCAACCACAACATCCGCTGGAACAAACTTCTTCAGTAACTCTGGAGCAACAACGACACTTTCTACCGGATCAAATCTTGTAGCCGCACTCTTTGCAGCACCATACTTTATGGCGACATCGACTACAGCAACTTCAACATTTGCTGGAGCATTCGGAATTGGTTCATCAACACCTTCAGCAGCAAATATTCTTACTGTTGCTGGTAATGGATTCTTTACAGGTAACATTACAGGCGCAAACTTGATTGCAACAGGAAATCTCACCGTTTCTGGTAATTCAACACTTGCTACAACCTCTGCTACAAGTCTTTCATCAACCGGTTCATTGACAGTTGGTCCTACAAATCTTACTGCAACAAATAATAGTTTTGCATTCGGTTATGCTCCTGGAACATCAGCTATTACAGCAACTGGAACAGGTTCTTTAGCTTTTGGTCAAGCCGTATTTGCTGGGTCTAAAGCTTCAATAATAGCAAATAATACTGGTTCATTCGCAGGAGGTTTTGCTCTTGGTAATGGAGGTTCTCCAACAATATTATCTTCTGGAGCAGGCTCACTCGCATTTGGTAATACCGGATCAACAAGAAATATTACTTCAAGTGGAAGTGGCTCTATAGCTATGGGATTGACAACTTCAGGGAATCTTACGGCTACTGGTAATGCCTCAGTTGCTATTGGTCAAGATGTTAACGCTACTGCGAACAATGCTTTTGCTCTAGGATCAAGCTTTACAAATGCTACTGCTTCAACTTTCCAAGTTGGTTTCTCAGCTACACCAATTCTTACAGTTACAAATACAAGTATTGGTATTGGAACGACTTCACCATCAAATGCTTTGGAAGTCGCTGGTAACGGATATTTTACTGGTAATTTGACTGGTACAAATATTACTGCAACAGGTACTCTTGCTGTTTTGGGTCAAACAACACTAGTAAACGCTTCAACTACAAACATTTCTGCAAGTGGTTTTGCGAATGTAACAGGAACTACAACAACCGGTGGTTTGAGTGTCGGTTCATTGAATGGATTACTTTTTGGAACTAGTGGGGCAGTCACCGCTACAACATCTATTAGTAATTCATATCTCGCCAATTCAACTATTTCTGGTATATCTCTTGGTCAAAACCTAGCTAATCTCACTGCTACAAACAGTACTCTCACATTCTCAGGTAGTTACAATGGTGGAACCGCTCAAACAGTTGGACTCAATCTTTCCAATACAAATACATGGAGTGCACTACAGACATTTAGTAATGGCATCATGTCTACAGCAAGTTCAACATTCACAAATATTACGATTGGACAATCAACCACAACAAACGCTACTACAACTAGCCTCGCTATCACAGGTCTTTCAAATACAGTCCTCTCAGTAAATGCTCTTGGTCAAGTTGTAGCAACCACAACATCCGCTGGAACAAACTTCTTCAGTAACTCTGGTGCAACAACAACACTTTCAACTGGATCAAATCTTGTTGCAGCTCTCTTTGCTGCTCCTTATTTTTTGGCAACTTCCACAACAGCGACTTCTAGCATTGCAGGAAACCTCACGGTTGATGGTGGTACATTTACTATTAACTCGATTGCCAATTTGGTGGGCATTGGTACTGCCAATCCAACTGCAGCCTTTTCTGTTCAAGCAGGAACTAACACAATGCCATTCTTTGTTGCTTCTTCATCAGGCGCACAACTTCTCACTCTTCTTCAAAATGGAAACTTTGGTATTGGTACTTCAACACCAATAGCTTCATTTAGTTTCCAGGGAGTTGGACAATCAACTACGACATCTGCGAATTCATACTCGTTCGTTGTTAATGGTGGTAATGGTGTGAACGTTGCTGGTGCTGGAGGCAATGGAGGCGGCGTTCTCTTTAATACAGGTAACGGATTGACTGCTGGTACTTCTGGAACTGGAGGTGACTTCGCGGTAAATACTGGTAACGGAGGCGGTGTTAACCGTGGTGGAAATATGACATTTACTCTCGGCAATGGTGGTGGTACTTCTAGTAATGGCGGAGCATTCTCTCTAACTGCAGGTAATGGTGGTGGAGCAGCAGGACCACCATCCGGTCCAGGTGGAGCAGTTACTATCACAGCTGGTAATGGTGGTGCTCAAGGTGGAGGTAGTTCTGGTGCTCTAGCCGGAGTCCTCACTCTCAACGGTGGTAATGCCGGCAGTGTCACAAGTGGTGGAGTGAATGGTGGAAATATTATCCTTATGCCTGGTCTTGGTTCTGGAACAGGTCTTCGTGGCCTTGTCGGTATCGGTTCATCAACACCATCCGCCATGCTTTCTGTTCTTGCAGCCACCAACACCATTCCTTTTGTTGTTGCTTCTTCATCTGGCGCACAACTCCTCACTCTTCTTCAAAATGGAAACTTTGGTATTGGCACATCTTCACCTTCAAATATGCTTGAAGTTGCAGGTAATGGATATTTTGCAGGAAATATCACAGCTACAAATATCACCGCAACCGGCACTCTTAATGTCACAGGTCAGACGACACTTGGTAATGCAAATATCACAAACTCAACAACAACGAACGCTACAACAACCAACCTAGCTATCACTGGTCTTAACAGTGTAATCTTGTCAGTCAATGCATTAGGTCAGGTTGTTGCAACAACTTCTGGATCAGGAACAAACTACTTCAGTAACTCTGGTGCCACAACGACACTTTCAACAGGATCAAATCTTGTAGCCGCACTCTTCGCTGCTCCTTATTTCTTGGCAACATCTTCTACGGCGACGAGTAATTTTGGAGGTAATGCCACTGTAGGTACAACAAGTTTAGTGTCTGCATCAAATAATAGTTTTGCTTTGGGTGATATTTATTCAGCAAATGCTGGAAGTACATACTCTGTTGTTTCATCAGGAGGAGGTTCGTTTGCTGGTGGAGCAGTGCAGACACCAGCTGGAACTGCTACGTCAACTATACTTTCGTCTGGTCCCGGATCTTTTGCATTCGGTATTTCTGTTGGTGTTTCTGGTGGAACGAGCAAGATTACTTCTTCGGGGGCTGGTTCTGTAGCTTTAGGGTATTCAAGTGGCACTACTGCTGGAACCGGTTTGATTTCAGCATCTGGAAACGGATCATTTGCTGGTGGATATATGTCTAACACTGGTAGCGGAACCGCATCGACAACAGCATCTGGTATTGGTGCATTTGCGTGGGGAACTGGTGTCGGTGCATATCAGACGCTATCGACTGCCTTTGGTAGCGGTTATGTAAACAACACCGCAAATTCATTTATGGTTGGTTATTCAGCAATACCAACTCTTACAGTCAATAGTACATCAGTTGGTATCGGCACAACTTCACCTTCAAATACACTTTCAGTTGCTGGTAACAGTTTCATCAATGGAAATGAGACAGCAACAAATATCACCGCAACCGGCACTCTCACTGTCTCTGGTCTAACAACGCTTGGTAACGCTTCAACCACATCATTTACTTCAACAGGTCCAACATTCTTGGCGACCGGTGGAGGAAATGTTGGAATTGGAACAGCTGCTCCAGCTTATCCATTTTCAGTGCAAGGAAGTATTGTTGATGATTTGTCTTTTATGCAAAATACGAATGTTTCCGGATGGAGTACAATGGTTTTGGCAAATAGTAATGCAACAATTAAGACGAGTTTTGGTATAGGTAATGCTTCTGCATCAACCTTTGCTAATACAGCTTTCTTTGATGTCTTTGCAGGTGGAGCTCCGTTTGTTCTCGCAACAAATGATACAGAACGTATGAGAATTGAAAATGGTGGCAATATAGATATAGGTACAACTTCATCATCAAACCTACTCTCTGTTGGTGGTAATGGATTCTTTACCGGTAACCTTACAGCAGCGAACATGATTGCAACAGGAACTCTAATTGTTTCTGGCCAGACAACTCTTGGTAAAACAATAATGTCTAATTCAACTACAACTAATGCAACCACAACTAACCTCGCTATCACTGGTCTAAACAGTGTAATCTTGTCAGTTAATGCATTGGGTCAAGTAGTTGCAACGACTTCTGGATCCGGTACTAACTACTTCAGTAACTCTGGTGCCACAACAACACTTTCAACAGGATCAAATCTTGTAGCAGCTCTCTTCGCCGCTCCATATTTCACAGCAACATCAACTACTGCAACAAGTACTTTTGCTGGAAATGTTTTCGTAGGTCCTACAAACCCTAATTTCTATCCCGCTTCTCCTTTAGTAGTTACTACCAATACAAATAATTATGGTCAATTTGTTGTTCAAAATTTGAATAGTGGAAATAATGCCAGTGGAGACTTAATTGTTGGTGGAGATAAAATGACTGACACTTCATATTACGGAGATCTTGGATGTAATAGTTCAACGTTCAATCAAGTAGGACAAACAATTTTGCCAGCATTTGATTGTTATCTTTATTCTTCAGATTCAAATCTTGATATTGGTACCGCTTCAACAACTGGTCCTTCAAACATCAATTTCTTTACAGGAGGAACGCTTGCAGCAAACAATCGTATGACTATTTTGACCAACGGTAATGTTGGCATCGGTACAACTTCACCATCATCACTCAACCTTCTTACTGTCGCTGGAAACGGATTCTTCAATGGAAGTTTGACTGCTGGTACACTCAACGCAGCATCTACAACTGGTACAAGTACAATTGCCGGAAACTTGGTTGTTGGCCCATCATCTGGAACTACAGGCTTCATGATGGATGCAAATGGCAACGTCGGTATTGGTACATCTACACTTTCAAATATTCTCGAAGTCGCTGGTAATGGATATTTTGCCGGTAACCTCACTGGTGCAAATATTACTGCAACTGGAACTTTGGCCGCAATTTCAAATATTGCTCTTGGTACTTCTACTTATAGTTTTGTTGATGGAATTGCAATGGACTATATACAAGCAGCAAGTGGTAATGGTCGTATCAGTGTGGGTCCTTCAGATAGCTTGAGTTTCTACAATGGAGGTCTTGGTAATACACGTCTAGGTTATTTCGATCCAAACGGAAACTTCTATTCAAATACAATCAATGCGACATCGACAACAGGTACAAGTACATTTGCAGGGAATTTGACTGTCGATGGCGGTACGCTTACTGTCAATTCAATCAATAACACAGTTGGTATTAACACAACAAATTCAAATGCAACTCTTGGAATTAAGGGTTCATCTGGTACAAATCCATTTGTCATTGCTTCATCATCTGCAACAGTTGCATTCAATATGCTCACCCTCAACCAGGCTGGCGACTTTGGTATAGGTTCATCGTCACCAAGTGCAAACCTTTCAATCCAAGACAACTCTGGTCTCGCTGGAACAAATCCACTATTCATTATCGCATCTTCAACTTTGACTGGAACAGCTACAACAACACTTCTTTCACTCTTCGGTAACGGTAACTTCGCCCTTGGAACGACTTCACCATCAAACATCTTTACAGCAGTTGGTAACGGTTATTTCTCCGGTAACCTCACAGCAGCAAACATGATTGCAACGGGAACTATCACGCAACTAGGTACAGGCACATCTACATTTGCAGGAGGTCTTAATGTCGATAGTGGAACATTTATTGTAAATCCAACAACAAATACTGTCGGTATAAATACAACTAATTCTAACGTAACTCTCAATGTTAAAGGAACTGCCGGATTTAACCCATTTGTTATTGCTACTTCGTCAGCAACCGTAGCATTCAACATGCTTACACTTAACCAAGCAGGAAGTTTTGGTATCGGCACATCAACACCTGCAGCTAAACTTTCAATTCAAGATAACTCAGGTTTAGCAGCAACAAATCCACTATTCGTTATCGCATCTTCAACTTTGACTGGAACAGCTACAACAACACTTCTCACACTCCTTGGTAACGGTAACTTCGCCCTTGGTTCAACCACTCCTTCAGGTATCTTTACGGCAGTCGGTAACGGATATTTCTCAGGTAGTTTGACTGCTGGTGCAATCACAGCTACAAGTACATTGACTGTTGTTGGTAATACCTCACTTCAAAATGCTTCAACAACGAACCTTTCAGTTTCTGGATTCTTTAGACAAACCGGTACTTCTGGTACAAACCCATTTGTTATCGCTTCTTCATCAGCTACACAATTCAGCATGCTCGCTCTTCTTCAGAACGGATTCCTCGGTATAGGTTCATCAACTCCAGGTTCAAAGCTTTCTATCCAAGATAACTCTGGTGCTGCGACATCGACTGGACTATTTACAATCGCATCATCAACTTCTGCGGGAGCTGCAACAACAACACTCTTCACAGTTACTGGTGGTGGTTATGTCGGAATTGGTACAACGACACTCGTCTCAACATTCACAGTTGCTGGTTCAGCCTGTTTCGCTTCAACGACACAGGCCGGTGCAAAGACTGTTTGTGGTACAAGAACTGGTAACATTTATTACGATACGGCAAACCCTGGTAACTACGACGTCGCCGAAAACTATCAGACATCTGATCCATCTATAAGTGCCGGTGACATCGTTTCTGCTGATCCATCACGACCAAAGAATATTTTGCGAGCTACAACAGGTAGTCGTGTTCTCGGTGTTATTTCTACTCAACCTGGTGAACTTCTTGGTGGATCAAGTCCAGATATTCTCACAGCAACCATGAGACCAGTTGCTCTATCAGGACGTATTCCAGCAAAGGTTAGTACTGAAAATGGACCAATCGCTATTGGAGATTCAATTGCTTTGTCGAGTGTAGCAGGTATTGGTATGAAGGCTTCAGGTTCAGGTGAAAGAGTTGGTATCGCTCTTGAGTCATATTCAGGAAATGGTGTTGGTGTTATCGACATCTTTGCTAATCTCGGTCAGAATGTTGACCTCAATCAGTTCGCACTCGCAAGTTCAACAAATGCTTCAACAACAGTCATCGCTGATGAATTAACAGTAGCGCTTGCATCAATACAGTCATTGCAAGGTCAAACAAATAATTTGAATAATCAATTCACAGCATTCTCTTCATCTACTTCAAACTTTATTTCTTCAGTTTCCTCAACAACAGCGGCGGCTCTAGCTTCATCAACATCATTTGTTCAGACTATCGCTGATGCAGTTGTCAGTATCCTCAATGCAAGTGGTCAAGTTATAAATTCTGCAGGGAAGTGGACGGTTGGAGAAATTACAGCTCTCACTGGAACCTTCAATAAAGTTATAGCCGGTCGCGTCGAAACTCAGACCGCCGCAGTTTCGAATGGTATAGAAATGTCATCACCAAATGGACAACTCTGGTGTGTACGTATAGATAACACTGGTAACTTTGTTCGAACAACGGGATCATGTGATACATCTGCATCGACGACACCTGTAACTAATACACCTATAACTACAGGTCAAAGTAACACGGCTCCAGTAGTTACAAATAATCAGCCAACCTCAACAACCACTGTAACTTCAGCACCAGTCAATTCAACATCAACTGATAATACAAGTTCAAACACAACTAATCCAACAACCTCATCTTCGACATCTTCTACACCAGTAGTGACTTCAACTCCTGCTCCAGCACCAACAACCACAACGGCTCCAGATACTACAGTAACTCCAGCCTCAACAAGTCCAACTCCTACGACTTCAACGACACCAGCGCCAGTAGTTACTCCAGCTCCTGCTCCAACAGTAACGACAGCAGTAGCTCCAGATCCCACAACTTCAACCTCTGCAACGCCTCCAACAACATCACCGTGATGAAATTGGAAGTAGTAGAGTGAGAAGTAGAACGATTAATTAAAATTAATAACAATTAATAAAAATATATGAGAAAAAATAAGGGGTATATAGATGTTTAACGTAAGGAATAGGTGTGGTATTATTATCAGTAATTAAGTTTAAACAATTAGAAACGAGTTCGTATTTTATTAAAACGTATGATTAAAAATATAACAAAAATAATCAGTAATGCAGGGCTAACAATGCTCGTTCTGGCCTTTGCATTTACTACGGTCGAACCAGCAGTTAGTTTTGGGGCACCAGTACAGAGTCAGTTCACTATCTCTCAAACAACAAATTCTGAAGTCTCATTTGTAACTTTAGCTTCTAATGTTGTGATGTCACCAACTCTTGGAGGTATCACTGGTGGTACAGCAAATGGTTTGACACAAGTTGCAGTTTTGTCCAACAATTCCACTGGTTACAACATGACCATCCAAGCAAGTTCGACAGGTGCTATGCAAGGTACAGCAAGTTCAACTAACTTTATTCCAGTTTATTCGACTACTACTCCAGACTATAACTTCGTTACCCCGGCCAACAGTGCACGTTTCGGTTATACAGTGAATGCGAGTACGACGAGTGATGTAACAGCACTTTTCAAGTCCAATGGTTCGAATCTTTGTGGTGTGGGTGGTTCAACATCTGGTGGAGGTATACATTGTTGGATCGGTGCAACTTCAACAGCTGTACAAATCATAAATCGCGGGACTGCAACAGCGGGTACCGGTGCCACAACTACCTTGTATTTCCAAGTTGGTATAGCAGCTAACCCTCTCCCAGCAATACCAAATGATACTTATGTTTCCACTTCAACATTGACAGCTACTGCCAATCCATAATCTAGTGAAAAACTGTGGATAAGTAGAGTGAAAATTACATTAAAAATTGAGCAGAATATGATACAATTTAAGCAATAAAGGACCAGTCAAAATAGATTAATATAGACCCAATAATAATAATAATAATATGTCAAAATTATTTATCAACATAATCAGTCGTGCCAGTCTCAGTTTCCTTGTTCTTACGCTTGCATTTACTGCAGTAGAACCAGCAGTAAGTTTCGGGGCATCAGTACAGAGTCAGTTTACTATTTCTCAACAAGTTAGTGCCGAAGTTGCCTTTGCAACACTTGCATCTAACGTCAGTATGTCACCAACTCTTGGAGGTATCACTGGTGGTACAGCCAATGGACAGACCCAAGTAGTTGTTACTACCAACGATCTTCTTGGTTACAACATGACCATCCAAGCAAGTTCGACAGGTGCTATGCAAGGTACAGCAAGTACAACTAACTTTATTCCAGTTTATTCAACTACTACTCCGGACTTTACCTTCGTTACACCAGCAAATACTGCTCGTTTTGGTTATACGGTCGGCGCAAGTAGTACAAGTGATGTAACACCACTTTTCAAGTCCAATGGCTCTAGTCTTTGTGGTGTAGGTGGTACTACAGCAAATAATACCAATACATATTCAGCTCTTAGATGTTGGATCGGTGCAACTTCAACTGCAGTAACTATCATAAATCGTAACTTGCCAACACAAGCTCCTGGTGCTACAACTACATTGTATTTCCAAGTAGGTATAGCGGCTAACCCTGTTCCAGCTATTCCAAACGATACATATATTGCAACTTCAACACTAACAGCTACAGCAAATTAATTAAACTACAATGAGAAATAATACCTCTTCGGAAACGACTTCTTTTAAGAAGAAAGCACTGATTTCAACTGGTATATTTCTTGGTGTTCTCAGTTTTTCCACTTTTGTTCTTGCCGCTACCCCTGTAGCGACCACAAAAACTGTCACAGCCCCAGTTTCTCAACCAGCTCCAAGTTTCCAGTTCGATCAGTTGCCAGACATGGTCAATTATCATGATTTCGTTGTCGGCCCAGGTAAAATAGAATTGCAAATAGCCCCAGGAAGTTCCCAGACAGTCGATCTTACCGTTGCCAATCGACTTGGTTCAGATAAAGTGTTTTCAATTACAGAGGAAGATTTTATTGGTTCCAATGATCCAAATCAGTCAGTAGTTCTGCTTGGTAGTGATAGGGGTCCATATTCTCTCAAGGACGATATACACATTCCTTCAACTAAGGTCACAATACCTTTTGGAAAAAAGGTTCATATACCAATAACGGTTTCTGTACCTACTGATGCACAGCCAGGTGGTCTGTACGGAAGTGTTCTGGTTAGTGTTGTTAGTGTTAATGGTTCTACTACAGCAGATGGTGTTGGTGCTACTAACCCAGTTATCACACGTATCGGTACACTCTTCTTTGTTCGAGTACCTGGCGCGGTTGTAGCGGACGGTTCATTATCAGGTTTTACTTTACCTCAAGGAAATATTATCTGGTCAAATTCCTTAACTCAGACAGATCCAATTCTATTCAATATTCTTTTTAAGAATAAAGGTAGTGTTTACGTTGATCCTTCAGGTACTATATCGATTACAAATATTTGGGGTGCTCCTATTGCTTCGGTTGCAGTTGATCCTTGGTTTGCCATGCCTCAGTCACTTCGTTTCCGCCAGGTTCAATGGGTGACTACGTTTCTATTTGGAAGATATACCGCTCATGTCGTAATCAATCCTGGATTTGGTACAAGTACAGATACAGCAGATCTTGTTTTTTGGGTTATCCCTTGGAAGATACTCCTCTTAGCATTTATTGGACTTGTTATAATAATCGCAATACTTCGTTGGATAGTTACTCACATCTCATTTGTTTCAAAGAAATAGTATAATAGAGGGGAAGTATTAATAACTTTATTAATTAATAATATAGGTAAATTTATTTATGGAGACATCACAACACAACACACGTTCGTTAGAGACATGGGCATTTCGTATTTTTGGAGCAACAGTATTTCTTAGTCCAATCATCTTTTTGCCAGTGAGTTATATACCACTTGAATTGATCAAGACATATCTCATTGTCCTCGGTGTTATGATTTCTCTTGGTTTGTACACCATCATTTTCTATAAAGAAAAAAGGATACCAGTACCCCCAAGAACTATCACGTATCCTACGATACTCGTTCTTATAGGTGCAATTATTTCTGCACTTGTATCAAGTTCATTTTCAAACTCTTTCTCTGGAATAGGTACTGAGTTATACACTGTCGGTTTTCTACTAGTACTGTTCGCGGGTTCATATGTATCGTATCTCATAGTCTCACGACGACCAGAACGAGCTGTCATCTTGTATACTTATTTGGCTAGTTCATTCCTTGTTCTTGCTCTCATACAGATTGCTAGATTTATTTTAGGTGCTAAAGCGTTTACACTCGGTGTTTTGCCTTCTCTGACTTCGACAATACTTGGTGGATGGTATGCACTTTCGGCTTATGCTTTTATTGTTCTTCTTATCATAATAATTGCACTTATATATTTGCCATTATCTAGTAGGATGAAAGCGATTTATAGTCTTGTTGGAGTACTGGCTTTTGTTGCCATGTTCTTCATCAATGATCCTCGTATTTGGACAATATCTGCAATTGTATTTCTTGGCTACGCTCTTTACAGTACTTTTTCAAAGTCTCTCGATTCTCGTTCAATGTCAGCTTGGCTAAAGCGTATATCGTGGGTGCCTGTCATTGTCTTCATTGTTTCGGCTTTGTTTGTATGGAAAGGGGATTCAATTACAGCACCTGTAACAGCTAAGATCGGTGCTAGTTATTCAGAATTACGTTTACCATGGCAAATGACTCTCGATATCGGTGCCAATGTCCTTGAAAATAATCCATTATTTGGTATTGGACCAAATAATTTTACTCAAAGTTATCTTACATACAAACCACTCCTCATCAATACAAGTAGTGTCTGGAGTACGGAATTCTCTTCTGGTTCAGGATTTTTGACGACGATTTTTGCAACCGAAGGTTTTGCCGGTATAGCTACATGGATTTTATTCCTCATCCTTATAGGTGTTGGCGGTGTTAAAGTCTTTCGTCGTTTGCCAACAGATCAGGTTACTAGGTTCGTCACAGTTTCTTCATATCTAGCATTGGTATCAGGACTCATCTTACTTCTTGTCTCAGTACAGCCTCACGCTATCTTGTTTATAATATTTATTCTTCTGGGTATATTCTTTGGTGTTGCGACAACACACAATCTGTTACCAAATTCAGATATAGTATTGAATAAAAATATCAAGAATATTATCTATCCTGCAATTATCGGTGTATTTGTCCTTGCAGGTATTCTTATTTACACAAAAAATGTGGTTGCTGTTATTGATTATACAAAAGGTGGCTCTGTTTTGAATTCAACGGGGAATGCTGTAGCCGCTGATAAATACCTGGCCAGCGCCCTCTCATTAAATAATAGTGATATCTTCTGGCGTGGCCGAGCACAGGTTAGTCTCCAAGCAATACAGAATGTTGCCAATTCCGTCGGTACTTCTACAGACCCAGTTATCATTGCAAATGCAACTTCATCTATAAATGCTCTTCTCGGCCAAGCTCGTAAATACGCTGAAAGTGCAATTGCGCATGATCCAACCAGTTATTACAACTACATCTCTCTTGCTCGAGTTCTTGACCTGGCAGTCAAATTCAATGTTCCAAATGCCTACAAAGACGCTCTTGCTAATTACACAGAAGCAGTCAAATACGATCCATATGACCCTGCACTTTATCTAGAAGTTGCACAAGTTCAGGCTTCTAATAATGATATGACTTCTGCTATTCAGACAATCAATACAGCTTTGCGACTTAAGATAAATTATAGTGATGCTTATGCGCTCCTATTGCAGATATATGTTGCTCAAAATGATACAAAGAATGCTCTCGCAACTGCTGAAGCCTCAGTTCAAGTTGATCCAAATAATCCAGTTACACTCTATCAACTTGGTGTCTTGCTCTATACTACGAACGATTATGCGAATGCGATTACTGTTCTAGAGCGTGCAGTTAAATTGTCACCAAACTATGCAAATGCAGAGTACTTCCTAGGATTATCATATGCCCGCCAAAATAGGACGGCTGATGCTCTTGCTCAATTCCAAAACATAGAAAAGAGCAATCCAAATAATCAGGATGTAGCTTATATCATCAGTGCTCTCCAGGCCGGCGAATCACTCTTTGTACCACCTCAAGCGGCAAAAGTGGCTAATACTAGCGCTAAAATGCGTCCAGCAAGTCTTATTAAGTCGAAAGGCCCAATCCAGTAGGGTGCAATAGTCGCTTGTCCCGCAATAAAACTCGTGGTATATTACTCGTGCGTATGTTTCTCGTCACAGCGCGTTAGTAATTAATGACGGAGTTAATACAAAATGTCAAAGAGACTTTTCGTAGGCAGTATTGCCTGGGGTACAACCGATGCCACCCTGAAGAAGCACTTCGAACAGGCTGGTGAGGTAGAGTCAGCAGCAGTTATTATCGACAAAATGTCAGGCCGATCAAAAGGTTTTGGCTTCGTCGAAATGGTTAACGATGCTGATGCAGCAACTGCCATCGATAAACTTAATGGTTCAGAACTCGACGGTCGCAAGATTGTTGTTTCTGAGGCCCGCCCAAAGCAGTAATTCCCATTACACTTTTAAGCAAAAAATCCCCCAACTTAAAAAGAAGGGGGATTTTTGTTTACATCATTTTGGTTTTTATAACTAATTAATATTTCTCCACCATTCACTAACTGGTGCTTTCTTGATGATAGCCACAGCATCGTCTATCGAATCAGTAATATGGAAAAGAGAAAGGTCACGCTTTTCAATAGTTTGATATTTTTCAATCATTGTTTTTTCTATCATATCTTTGAATGGATTCCAAAAATCTGAATTGAAGAGTATGACTGGTACATGAGGAATTTTTCCTGTTTGAATAAGAGTAAGAACACTAAATAGTTCGTCAAAAGTACCAAAGCCACCTGGAAAATAAACGTAAGCTTCAGCGGCAAATGTCAGCATAGTTTTTCTTGAGAAAAAATATGCAAATTTCATTGATCGAGTGACATAAGGGTTAGTCGAGTGTTCGTGAGGCAGACTGATATTGAGTCCAACTGAAACACCATTCGCTTCATAGGCACCTTTATTGGCAGCTTCCATGATACCAGGGCCGCCGCCAGTGATGACTGTGTATTTGAGCTCAGTCACAATACGTCCACCAAGCTCATAAGCTTTCTTGTAGTGTTCACTGTCTCTTCCAGCTAGTGATGAACCAAAAATTGTTACTGATTTTGGATATTTTGAGAGAAAATCAAAACCATCAGCGAATTCTCTGTGAATGCGCTCGAGATGCGCTTCGACTTCTTTTTCGTGTATATCAGAACGAATAATTGGATTGTTGTTTTTATTTTTTTGTGAATTCATTGAGAATAGTATAGCATTAGAGTCATGAAGTTTACTATTCAGTCAAAAGTGCCCAATTCGCTTGCCAGAGCAGGTATTATCGAGACTCCGCATGGAATTATTGAAACACCGGCTTTTATTCCAGTTGGGACTAAGGCAACTGTCAAAGCTGTTCCAACTGATTTAATTAAAGATAAAGTTGGTGCTGATGCTGTGTTAGCAAATACTTATCATCTATATCTTCAACCTGGAGATAAAATAATTAAGAAAGCTGGTGGCCTTGGAAAGTTTATGAATTGGTCTGGTCCGACTTTTACTGACTCAGGTGGTTTTCAAGCTTTTTCTTTAGGGACAGTTAAGGGACGAGGAAAGAAGATTGCTGATAGAAATGACCAATTATCAATGATCAATGACCAAGAATCGCAAGGTGAAATTGATAGCGAATCAATGATGGCGAAAATCGATGACAATGGTGTTACTTTCAAATCTGTTATTGATGGTTCAGAACACCGGTTTACACCTGAAAGATCAATTGAAATTCAACACAACATTGGTGCAGATCTTATTTTTGCATTTGATGAGTGTGCTACACCCGGAGCAGATTATGATTATCAAAAGAAAGCGGTTGAAAGAACGCGTCTGTGGGCTGAAAGATGTCTGATTAAGCACAAAAGTTATAAAGATCAAATCGCTCTACTCGGCATTGTTCAAGGGGGCCGTCATGAAGACCTGCGCCGACAAAGCGCTAAAGACATCGGTGAAATGAAACTACCCAGCGGTGAATCTTTTGATGGTTTCGGTATTGGTGGTTCATTCGATAAAGATGATATTGGCACAGCAGTTAAATGGGTAAATGAAGTATTGCCAGAAAATAAGCCTCGTCATTTGCTCGGTATTGGTGAACCGATTGATCTGATTCTTGGTGTTGCAAATGGTGTTGATACCTTTGATTGTGTGGCACCTACACGCCTTGCTCGTACTGGTGCGGCGTACGTATATCCTTCAGAAAATTTCCTTGATGCAGATGGCAATAAAAAAGGGCGAATAAATTTATTGAATTCTGAATTCAAAGAAGATTTTGGTCCACTTGATCCAAGTTGCAGTTGTGATACTTGTAAAAATTATTCAAGAGCATATTTGGCACATCTTTTCAGAGCAAAGGAAATGCTTGGTGCAACATTAGTGTCAGTTCACAATCTGTATTTCCTGGTAAATCTAGTGAAGAAGCTCCGTCAGGCGATTATTGAAGGGAAGTTTGAGGAAGAGAAAGAAAAACTATTGAAAGATTTTGCCAGTTAGTGTTGATGTCACACTTTAGTCAACTAAAGTGATAAAATGGGGTATATACTACTGTCAGTACTCTAGGTTACTTGTAGTTGAAAAACATATAATTTTAAATCTAAAAGATGAAAACAAAAAACATTTTTAACCATAATTTAGATAATCAAGATTTCTTTAATTGGAATACTGCAGACGCTAATCGTTTAGTAAAAGCACTTCTGATTTCTGCTAAAAACCCTGATACACTTAGAATTTTCATTGATGATCTACTGACAAAAAGTGAAATCAAACTATGTGTTACTCGTTTACATGCCGTTAATCTAATCATATTGGGCATGCCTTATACTTCCATCGTTCAATTAACTGGTTTAAGTTCAACTACTATAGCCCGGATTTCAAAACAAATATGTAATAAAAAGGGAGGTTATTACAATACGATACAAAAAATGTATCCTCATGGCATTCGTTACTTTGATTAAAAGTTTCCTGGCTGCTTAAATCTCCTTAACCTTATATTCCTCCGGAGCTCTACTTAACCACCATTCTAGTTGATCCCGAGTCAGTAGACCCTCTTGTGCGCCCACAAACTGTGCTACAGACATAGGATTGACTGGGGCCCATATAAGGGCTTCGAGAGGGCTATGGCCCAGACACAGGGCAGTTACAAAGGTTGAAGCCCATGCGTCACCACAACCAGTACGTTCAAAAGCTGGTCTAGGATCAGGATACATCGGCACATGATAATAGTGATCTCCATCAAATAGATAAGCCCCATTTGTATTGTCGGTTATAGCAACCATTTTTGGTCCGTAGTCTGCAAGCGCTTTCAAAAGCGGCTTGATATCACGAGTCTTTGTTTTCAAAACGCGTTGCGCTTCTTCAACATTTAAAATAAGGAAATCTGTTCGCTTGTAGATGCGTGCCAATTTATCAAAACCCAATTCCATTTGAAATGTTCCAGGTTGAAAAGCTAACTTAACATTTGGATTTTTCTCAAGATAATCCGCTAGCTCCATATGATAATTATAAGTAGTAGAAGCGAGGGAAGTTAAATAAATCCATTTTGGTGCAGGGAATACTGGTAAACGATAATCATAATCAGTATGTTTTACTAAAATTGTTCGATCGACATCATACCAAAGTACAAAATGATAGTTACTTGGTTTATTCGCATGAACTTTTATGTATTTTGTAACAACTCCATTTTTTTGCAATTCTGCCAGGTCATCTTTACCTCCTTGATCAGCCCCTAAGTCAGAGACTAGTGCTGAGCGTAAACCTAGTCGTGCCGCACTAACGGCGGCGTTCGCAGCATTACCAACAGCCTTAACCACTTTTACATATTCAAAAGGAATTTTATCTCCAAAGGGCATACAGATTTCACAATCATTTGTATTTACTTTGCAATTTACATGAGCGTCCTTGAGACGTATGAATGCATCAGTAGTTGTATCACCTATGGCGAGTATATCAATTTGCTTTTGAAACATGGTACAATTATATCATCTATGACATTACGTGAACATATCTTGGAAGCAAAAAACAAAGGAATCGCTGTTGGACATTTCAATATTTCCACTCTCGATGGTGTTTGGGCTGTGGCCGATGCAGCCAAAGGACTCAATGTTCCAGTTATTATTGGTGTTTCTGAAGGAGAGCGTGATTATGTCGGCGTAAAACAGGTGTCACTTATTGTAAAAAGCATTCGTGAAGAACGTGGTCAGCCTATTTTCCTCAATGCCGATCATACTTATTCATTTGAAAGAGTTAAAGAAGCTATAGACGCTGGATTTGATGCTGTTATTTTTGATGGCGCACAGCTTACTTTTGAAGAAAATGTGAGGATTGCAAAGAAGTGCGTTGAATATGCCCGTGCTTCAGGACGAGATGTTTTGGTTGAAGGCGAGCTCGGTTTTATCGGTACTTCTTCAAAAGTTCTTGATGCTATACCAGATGGTGCAGTTGTCGGTGATGCTGCTATGACCAAACCTGAGGATGCACTTCGATTTGTAACTGAAACAGGTGTAGATATGCTTGCTCCAGCTGTCGGCAATATCCACGGCGTTGTACGTGGAGGTGATCCAGCACTTAACACAAAGAGAGTTAAAGAGATTTCAGATATGGTCAAAATACCACTTGTTTTACATGGTGCTTCCGGTAATTCCGCAAGTGATATTGCAGAATCAGTCAAAAACGGTGTTGCAATAGTGCATGTCAATACTGAGCTACGTCTTGCATATCGTTCTGGGCTCGTGAAATCGCTGTCAGAGAATCCTGACGAGGTAGCGCCATATAAATTCCTCAAACCAGCCAAATTATCCATGCAAAAGGTGGTAGAAGACAAACTTCGAATTGTGAATAACTTTCAGTAGTGTGGGTTTTTTGCGTGTTATAATATATATACAATGTCAGACATAGAATTCGAATCAGACAATATGAATTTTATTCGTCGGGGTACTACCGGACCTACTATGGGCGGAGGAGGTAAAAAAGGTATGTCAGGTTGGCTTTTGGCACATGGATTTGCTGGCTCAGAAAATACCGCGCAGATTATTTTAGTTAGCTTCGTTATTTTCAATTTCCTAGTTTCAATCGTTTTGCTTAAGTATTTTGATGTTATTTAATAATTAAAAAATATAATGAGTACAAAAAAAATTAAAGTTCAATTACCAATGTCAACGACTGTATTATTGTACGTAAGTGCCATTTCAAATTTCATTGCAACTTACATTATTATTAAATCTTTTCTTTGGCAATAATTTTATGTCTAAAAATAACAAAGGAGGTTTTACTCTTATTGAATTGATGGTCGTGATTTCCATTATCGCTCTCCTGTCATCTGTTGTCTTGGCATCACTACAAAGTGCAAAAAAGAGGAGTAATGACGCTACGGTCAGACAAGAATTACTTCAAGTTCGCAGTTGGATGGAACTCCAAAGGGATACAAATGGATCATATGCAAACGCTTTTGGTGCCACAGCTCTAGGTTCCGCTGTACAGACTACCGATGGTGTAAATGGTGTCAATTATTTTGCCTTTGGGCCTACGTCTGGTGTTAGTGGTGGTGTAACTACAAATCTATGTAGTACAATCAATGATACACAATTAAAAAATGTCTGTACTGATATTGTGAAAAATAGCGCTAATGCAACTATCCCTGTATTACTCATAGGCGGGCCACAGACGACATGGGCTACACATAATCAGTATTCTATCCAAGCACAGGTTCCATCTACAGTTCAGTCAAACCAACTTTCCACTTGTCTAGGTAGTAGTAACAATACATCATCAAATAACGATGATCTCGGTTCCGGAAGTTATTTGTTTTCTGGCACTGGTTGTCTAGCCAATCCATAAGATAACTATATAATATCTAGCCTGGAAGCTTTACTTATTTCTATGGCCGTGTATAATGGTCGCTACATTCCTAACAGATATTTAATTGACTATTATGCTCTCACTAACAGTAGAAAAACGCAAAATTGTGGGTAAATTGGACGAAGTACGTGATGCTGGCCTTATGCCTGCAGTCTTTTATGGTCCAAAAGAAGCTTCAACATCAGTCTCTGTTCCTCTTTCTGATTTTAAGAAAGTTTGGAAGAAAGCAGGAAAATCATCAGTTATCATCTTGAAGGACGGCAATACTGAACACGAAGCACTTATTCATGAGGTAGACATTCATCCACTTTCAGGCGAGCCTCGTCATGCTGATTTTTATGTTATTGAAAAGGGTAAAAAAATCAGTGTTCACGTTCCGCTTATATACGTTGGTGTTTCTCCAGCAGTAAAGGATAAGGGTGGTATTATCGTTAAGGTTCATCGTGAAGTTGAAGTTGAGGCAGCTCCTCGCGATCTTCCACATGAGCTTACTATCGATATTTCAAAGCTTGTTGAATTTTCAGATGTTATACACGCAAAGGACATTGTTCTTCCAAAGGGTGTAGATCTCAAGATCAATCCAGAGGAAGTTGTCACTTCTGTTTCTGAACCACGTGAAGAGAAGGAAGAAGCTCCAACAGCAATTGATATGTCAGCCATCGAAGTCGAAACAAAGGGCAAGGAAGTTAAAGAAGGTGAAGAAGGCGCTGCTCCAGCAGGTGATACCAAGGATGCAAAGAAGGCTCCAGAAAAGAAATAATTTACATAATAAAAGTCAACCAAAAAAGCTCCAGAAATGGAGTTTTTTTGCTATAATACTGCTAATGAATCAACGATATAGTAATTTTCTTATTGGTCTAATTGTTTTCTGCGTACCAGTCTTTGTACATGCCCAGACTTCTGCTACTCCACAATGTAATACGGCCGCTGAAAAAGCCGCGTGTCAGGTCCTTCTCCAGCAGACTTTGGACGAAGAAGCCCAAGCTCAACAACAACTTACTGCGGCTCAAGGGCAGAGCGCTTCATTATCTCAGGCTATTGCCGTCCTTACTGCAAAAATAAAAAAGGCTCAGCTTGATATAAAAGCAGAAAATCTATTAATTCAAACTCTTGGCAATGATATTCAGGATAAAACCAAACACATTGTTGATTTACAATCACATGTCGATAAAGGTAAACAAACACTAGGTGATCTTCTTAGAAAAACTCATGAAATAGACGCTTATTCATTACCTGAAGTATTATTATCTCAATCAACTGTGGCCGGATTCTTTAGTGATGTTGATGCTTTCGATTCTCTACAGCAAAGTCTCGAAAATACATTTACCATGTTACGAGCTGATGAAGCTTCAACGTCCGCAGAAAAAGATGCTTTGACTGCTCGTCAGAATAAAGAAATGGATGCTAAGTATGCCATCCAACAGCAGGAAAGTGCTATTGCAGCTGATCAGAAACAACAAACCCAGCTTCTTTCTATTAGTAAGGGAAATGAGAAGGCTTACAATTCCCTCGTAGCGCAGAAGGCGGCTGCGGCTGGCCAAATTCGTGCAGCACTTTTTAACCTCGCTGGTGGTTCAAATCCTATTCCTTTCGGAACAGCACTTCAGTATGCACAATCTGCTTCCACTAAGACGGGTGTACCTCCAGCATTCTTGTTAGCTATCTTAAAGCAGGAGTCGAATCTCGGTGGCAATGTTGGGAAATGTTATCTTACTAATGCCAATACTGGGGCAGGTGTATATGTCACCAATGGTACGGTAGTTTCGAATGTTATGAAGCCTGGTCGTGATGTGCCAATATTCTTAAATATCACCAAATCTCTTGGGTTAGATCCATATCAGACAGTTGTTTCTTGTCAGTTGGGAGGCTTGGGCTGGGGTGGTGCTATGGGTCCAGCACAATTTATCCCATCAACATGGACATTGTTGAGTGATCGAGTCGGCACCGCTCTAGGTATATCTGATACTCCAAATCCATGGAATCCTGCACATGCAATCATGGCAGAAGCTCTGTTTATGGAAGATCTTGGGGCTAATTCGTCAAGCTATACTGCTCAAAAGAATGCGGCTTGTAAGTATTATTCTGGACAAGCTTGCGGATATGTCAGTGGTGCGACGTCGTACGGTAACAGTGTTCTCAATCTTGCGTATTTCAATAGTAATAGTATTCAGTCGCAGATTGATCAGTTACAGTAGGGATACTTAGAGGGAAAGTAAGGGGGGGCAGTTTTTTGTGCAGTATCATTTGGAGGTCATTCGAAATATTGTTTTTGTCTAAATGCGAAACATGGTCTAATGTATACCTGGTTTAGCCCTGATTAGTAGATATATTTTCTAGATTCGCATTTAATTAAAATTGATTTTTGGGATGTGTCAGAAAACATCTAATATTTAATTATAAATTAAATGCGTATCATTCAAAGAAAATATTTAAAAGCAACCGGTATTACTCGCCTAGTACCCAGCAGTGACCATTATTGGTCCAAACAGTTGAAAGTCACATCACCGCGCCTACAGATTTTGGATCTATTAAAGGAATCAAATAAACCACTTTCTCTTAAAGATATTCATGAAAAATTACCTTTCATACATACAGCTACAGTATACAGAACACTTAATTCACTAATTAAAATGAATATCATCTGGAAAATTTATCCACATACAAGAAAACGAGCCTTATTTGAAATAAGACCTAAATCGTCAAAATAACTGGAATAACCATCGGTCTCTTAGCCGTCTTCTGCAAAAGATATTTTTGCACAGCGTCAGTAATATTATCTTTAACGATATCAAGATTGAGCGGATTCATGCCTTTTGTCGAAGCATCTGCAGTCTCACGTATGAGTAGGCGTACTTCATGAAGGAGCTCCTGTGATTCGCGTAGATAGACGAAACCACGTGAGATTATATCAGGTGACTTTTTAAGTTTACCAGTCTGTGCATTCATGATACCAAAGATGATAAAGATACCATCTTGAGCTAGCGCTTGACGATCAC
>CAIRAF010000066.1 GCA_903876465.1 uncultured bacterium
CTTGTCGTCCATGTCACACCATTGTTGTTTGAGGTATATACAAAACCATTGTTTCCAGAGCTGCCCAAATCAGTTAATGCAATTTTTGTACCATCAGATGAAATTGTTACTGCTACGGGAAAATTAGATGGTGAATAACCAGTCCATGAGACACCACTGTTGGATGAATAAGCCACTTTTGAATTTTGTGAATCAACAGCTACAAGCTTTGTGCCATCAGGTGATCCTGCCATACCAAGATATTGACTTCCACCAGGAGCAGACCTAGTTGTCCATGTACTTCCGCTATCACCTGAAGTATAAACATCACCATTAAATGCAGCAGCAGCCAAATTCACACCATCAGATGACATTGTGATTCCACGCCAATCACGCGATCCTGCTGAAGATAGTTTTGTCCACGTAGTTCCACTGTTTGAGGACGAGTAAATGTTACCGCCAGCTACTACAGCTACAATCTTTGTTCCATCTGGGGAAACTGCAACGTCATTCCATCTCTGTGTGCCAAGAGAAGTGGTTAAATCTTTCCATGTAGTTCCACCATCAAATGTTGCATATATATCACCACTACTTACTACACCGACAATCATTGTATTGGTACTTGTCTGACTTGAACTCGTAGCCGCCAATCCATTGTCATTTCCTGGTCCAGAACCAGTACATGAAGTGCCGTTCCAGAGATCACTTTGACATCCAGCGATAGCGCGTGCCCAACCATAGACAGCGCCAGTTGTGGTACTAACACGAGCCTGACAATTTCCACTATCTTCAGTTTGTAGAGGACAAGCATTATTCACTGATGGACTGAAACTAATCCAACCTATATTTGATGACCAAGCATATCCAGAAAGGTTGCCAGTTAGAGGATCAATAGCGACATCATAACTACCTGTGGTACCGCTATCATCGTGAGAATTAAAACTCAACCATCCTGTATTTGTTGACCATGCCCAACCACTCAAACAGGCGGTCTCGCCAGTTATACAGTTAACAGTCTGAGCATGTACAGGGGTTCGTCCTCCTTGGAGAAAAGTGAATGATACCAGAAGGAGAATGACTAGAACAGCTAGTGTACCAATATATGTTGCTATTTTTTTCATAATAAAATAAGTATAAAAAGAGGTAATAAAATTACCCTATTATTATATCCTATTTCAACCATATAGACTGGCTGTATGTGGATAAGAAGACCTTTTTAAGATTTTGGCCACTCTTCAACTATGAGGAGAGACTTTCCTGTATTAACTGAACTCCAGATCTCTTCTGTAACAAACGGCATAAACGGATGCAAAGCTTTCAAAATCACATGTAGTGTATGAAGAAGGAATTGGACACGTGCTGTACGCGCTTCCATATTATCACCATTCAATATCGACTTACTTTCTTCGAGAATCTTGTCCGCCAATTCATGCCAAACATAATGGTAAAGCTTTTCACCAACAAGATAGAACTTATATTCATCCATTTCTTTGGTTATTTCAGTGACCAGATCATTCAAATTTTTCAAATAGGTTGATTCTGCTGGAGTCCAGTCTTTGAATTGAGGGTCAAATTCAATTTTAGGTACTGATGGAAGATTATATCTTTCACCCTGTGATGATTCTAGAATAAAGCGAGTTATATTCCAAAGCTTATTACCAAAATTCTTATAACCCTTAACCTTATCCTCTGACAATTTCATATCATTACCAGGACCCGTACCTATTATAAGCGAAAGACGTGTAGCATCAGCACCGTATTTAGCAATCATGTCTAGTGGATCAATATTTGTTTCAGGCTTTGATTTTGACATCTTCTCCCCTTTTGCAGTTCGAACAAGGCCGTGTAAATAAACTGTTTTGAATGGTACATCACCAAGCAAACAGCCAGTCATAAGAATCATGCGTGCAACCCAGAAGAAAATAATGTCATAACCAGTTTCTAGAACACTGGTTGGATGGAACACTTCTAGATCTTTCGTCTTTTCTGGCCAGCCCAGAGTCGAGAAAGTCCAGAGTCCTGACGAGAACCATGTGTCGAGGGTGTCCTCGTCTTGAATCCAACCTTCTCCTTCTGGAGCTACGATACCTACATGAATTTCCTGCGATTCTTCTAACTTCTTACTTCTAACTCCTGACTCCTTGTTCTTATACCAAACCGGAATTCGGTGACCATACCAAATCTGTCTCGAAATACACCAATCATGCAAATTCTCAATCCAATTAAAATAAACTTTCTCAAAACGATCAGGAATGATTTCGATTTTTCCTGCAGAATTTTCTTCACTCTTAACTGCTTTATTCATAATTTCCTTCAAGGTGACTTCATCACCAGTTTTAATTCCAGGAATATTTGAATGAGGAATTTTAAATTTGGTATTTACGCCAATAAACCATTGTAGTTTTGGTAATGGTTCAATAACACCACCAGTTCGTTCAGCGGTAGCAATGTTTTGAGTCACATCTTCGGTTTTTTCGAGCAAACCACTCTCTTCTAGCCATTTAACAATAGCCTCACGAGCTGGAACAACTTTCAAACCTGCAACAATGCCTGTATTTGGCATCATTTTGGCAAATTCATCTATAACTTGAACTGATGGTAAGTTATGACGTGAAGCAATAAGTGCATCAGTACCACTATGGGCTGGAGTAACACCGACCGCACCAGTACCAAAGGCTGGATCAACAGCTTCATCAGCAACGATTTTAATAGTTAATTGTGCACCAGCAAAGTCAGCCTTGTATTCTTTACCAACAAAATCTTTATAGCGCTCATCTTCTGGATGAACTGCAACAGCGGTATCACCAACTTTTGTCTCTGGTCGAGTTGTGGCAATAGAAATAGGAAAATCCTTTGAATATTTAAAAGTATAAAGTTTTGCTTTACGTTCCTCATAAACAATCTCATCGTCAGAAATGGTTGTCTGTCCTTTTGGATCCCAATTAACAATGCGATTACCACGATATATAAGTCCCAAATCATACATAGACTTGAAAGCAGTTCGAACTGCAATAGTTCTCTTTTCATCCAGAGTAAAGGCTTCACGTGACCAATCGATGGAAGCACCCATTTTACGAACTTGATTAACAATAGTGTCATGACTATCTTGGGCGAACTTATTGACGCGCTTCAAAAACTCTTCTCGACCAAGATCGTGACGGCGTTTACCTTCTTTTTTCTCAAGCTCCTTCTCGACTTTTGACTGTGTAGCGATAGCCGCATGATCTGTGCCAGGAACCCAAAGGGTTTTGAAGCCTTGCATACGCTTATAGCGAATCATGATGTCCTCGATGGCAAGCATGGCTGCATGACCCATATGAAGAGTGCCTGTAACATTCGGTGGTGGCAAAACAATAGAAAAAGGCTCGCCTTTTTGGTTGCGTTCAGGTAAATGATCGGGATTGAAATATTTACTCTCCTCCCACGTCTTATAAACCAGAAACTCCGTTTCGGCAGGATTATAGGGCTTTTTGAACTTATCATTCATGGAGCAATAGTAGCAGAAATGTCCTCCGAAACAAAGCTGATCTAGTACGCGTTATTTGACAAAATCTATAAGTGTGCTAGTGTCAGTATCAATTGAGCTCTTTGTCAAAACCCACAAGGTTTGTCTATACCTGACCGTTTCAGGCGACATTCGTATCAAAGGGCTCACAAGAAAAACCAAACAAAAACAAGTCCACGAAAAAATCATGAAAAAGTTAATGTTAGTCGGTCTCATACTCGGCTCAACGTGTCTGATATCAATCAGTTCACAGGCTCAACAAATCGCGTCACAGGTGAAGTTCTACTTTTACCCAGTACCTCTGCCAAATAGCGACAATACGCTCGAATTCGGCACGGCCCGCGATAATCTGCTTGCTGGCATCAAATACGGTGGTTCGTCATTCACGACGAGCGGTAGCCGCGTCGGCACCAATGCCGCAAACGTCACCGCTATTGAATTCCGAAACGTCTTCGAGACGCCGGACATTACGGTTTCGTCAGTTTCGAATCTGTGGCGCGGTCAGTTTTACCCGTCTGCTCCTTACCACGTCCAGTTCGGAAATCGTCCATACGTTGCAGTTCTTATGGTCGGGCAAGACGGAAAAGTGAACCTCGATCGGACAAGTTACAAAGTCACTTGCGGTGCTATTCCATTACTTGGAAATAATTCTTCTTTGTCTGGGTTATCCAACTCCGTCAGTCGGATTGGTATCAACGCCGGACAGGATGGAATATTATTCACTGCTGACGATCAAATTGTTACCAGTGGTTCTGGGACAAACCTCTACGATGCTATCGCCTTCATTGGCGGAAGAATCGGCGCGGTTGCCAATTCACAAGCTGACATCAATACCATAGATTCAGCAATCGGCAGTGGCACTTGGATTAATTGGGAATATGACTTCAATGGTCTTTCGGGTCTTCAAACCGGCTCGGTTACAATCCCCTTATACCAATCAGGCCAAATCCCTTGGGCTTCGCAATATAATCGGCTCGTTCCGTTTGTTGGACCAAATGGTGTTCTGTTCTCGCTTGTCAGCCAGTATCGCCAGTCGCCACTGAGCATCTTCGGTTCACGTGTTGTAACAGGGCCATTCAGCTCTGCGACATCAAGTGCCACTGAAGGAACCTCTGTTTACTGGCCATTCACCATGGTCACGACGAACGATATGGGATTCTACTTCCTGGGCTCCAATTCCTTAACACTGAGTCCTTCGGCGGTTGTAATCAACTCAGCCAGCCACTTACGGCGCTCGGTCGGTTCCTTGCCACCAATCGTTTCGGCTCCATCCACGGAGTCTGATCAGGACAAATAACGCTTCTTTGGTCACTGGGGCGCGGAAGACACTATTCCGCGCCCCTTTTTTATCTTTTAACTCACCTACTTGACAAATCCCTAAAGTTTGTTAGGGTACGTGAATTGTTCAAAAAAATTAATAACAATTACAAATAACAATTTTATGAAAATTACCAAAATATCTCTCTCATTCGCCATTATTGCACTTTTTAGTGTAATTTCTTTCTCATATGTCAAAGCAGACGTAGCTTCAGATACTCCTGCAAACATCACTTCTAGTAACTCAACAGAATTGAATCAAGACAATTCTCCTGTCATTCCTAGTGTTTCTACTGTTAGTACATCGACCATAACCTCAAGTGCTTCTACAGATTCAACCCAGGACGGCACAAGCACTGTTGTAGCAAGTTCTTCAACAAGTGTTGCTCAGGATGGGGCTTCAACAATCACATCAAGTTCATCTACAGATCTTAATCAGGATGGATCGGCAGGTATCACTTCAAGTCCTTCTAGTGATCTAAATCAAGACGGACCTTCAATTGCAACTTCTACAGCAACAACCACAGATACAACAACCCCAAATAACGGAGGTAATGGTGGTATCGGAGGTGGTTCTTCAAACAGTAGTTCAGGTTCATCTTCTGGCGGAAATGGAGGAGGAAGTACATCAAGTGGTGGCAGTCCACTCATTTCAAGTCTAGCTGGAATCACCAACTTGGATTTGAACACCTGTCCTCTTCTCAATTCATTCTTGCAGAAAGGTGGAAACAACGATACCGCTCAAGTCTTCAAACTTCAGGCTTTCTTGAAGGATATTGAAAATATTAATGTTGGTTTTACTGGTGTCTTTGATAACAGTACAGAATCAGCAGTTAAAGCTTTCCAGAACAAATACCTTACAGATATCATGGGTCCATGGAAATCAAATACTCCATCAGGCATCGTCTATATCACAACAAAGAAAAAGATAAATGAGATCGCATGTAAGACATCAACACTCAATCTTTCTCCTGAGGAATTAGCAACAATCAGTACTTACCTCGCGAATCTTCAAAATGGTTCAACAACTGTACCAACACTTGAAAATACAACAGGTACTACTACAGGCACAACTTCCCCTCTTATTGGTGGAGCAACTGATAACAGTGTCAATACAGCATCTGTCATCAACGCCAATATTCTCCAGCGTTTCTGGAGCTTCATAAAGAATCTTTTCTAAAAGATTCATGTTAGAAATAAAAGCCCCGTAACTTGCGGGGTTTTTATTTACCTGCATTTATGTAGTATAATATGGCCATTATGGATTCACATGAAATGCAACCAACTGAATTTAAAGATCATTCTGAAAAACAATCTGAAACAGACGAAATAGTTGAACTTACAAATATTTTTACAGAGAAAAGTAAATCCGGTGGACTTGATGTATTTGAGAAAGTCGGAAAATTTGGTGCTGAATTACAGAAAGAATTTAGTCGAGAAGAGCTAGAAGGTTACACCTTATGGCATTTAATAGCATCTAGCGGTAAACGCGAAGGACGCACACATACCCTTGATTTACCCGATAAGCGAATTGAGCATTTTATCAGAGAGTTATAGATTCACCTAATCCTATTTAGTGAATAATAGTTTTTTTCTATAGTCTAATGCTGCAATTCCGAATCCGACTGCAAGCCCGGTGAAAATACTGTACATAAATCCATTAATATAGAAATCGTATTTCTGACCATCTTCTACTGTTAAATAAGTTGCATGACTACCTTTATGGGCTACAGGGTATGTATGAGCAATATCTATATCATCGACACTTTTGGTCGAATCAATACTATTTGCAAGCATAAAAAAAGTAAGTCCAACAACTACTGCTAAGGTGATAACAGTTCCAAATGATTTTTTATAAAATTGTATTTGGTATTTCATTTTAAGGAATCAAGTCACTTTTAGCCTAAAGTTATAGCAATAGTTATAAAAACGATCACCGCGATCACTATTATTGAAAGCACAATCCCGAGCTTAGAAAAGCTCTTAACACTCTTCATATTATTCGCCTCCTGAAAACTGACTGGATTCTGTTTCTTGAGTCGAAGTAAAACTACTCTAATGCTTACAATCGCTAGCAAGAAAATAATTAGAACGCTGGCTAATATTGGGGCATATAAATCAGAGCTAGAGAACATATCTGCAAAAAACATAAGAAATACTATAACAAAAAGAAGAGAAGCATAAAGAATCTTTTCAATAAGAACAAATCTGTTTATTATATTTTTCATATTAAAATTATAACATGACTAAATATTCGAAACACACCTTGTTGTGTATTTCCAAAACCTATATTTATCAATGTAAAATGACGATCTGATCCTCCTTAGTGAATATTGAAATAATCTAATTAATAACATAATCCACATAGACGCTTTTAAAAAACAAAAAACCACTACCAAGGCAATGATTTTTTGCCCTGATAGCGGTTGAAATGACTTACCGCACCATGATTTGGTATAACTGCTGAACAATTGCCGGATCTGCGCCACGACGATAGTTCCGGACATAGAGCTCATCAATTTCAGTTTCTTTTTCAGCGACTGGTCCATCAATGTGCCGAGGACAAACATAGCCAGGAATACCCTGACATAGCCGAATCTGAATCAGCGAGATGATAGGCTCCTTGGCCGTCTTGGCCTCTTCGAGAAGTGTCGCGATTTCTTCTCTGGTTAAGGGATGATGATCCGGCGCTTCTTGCCGAAAATCGGCTACTTCTCCACTTTCATGAGGACATTGAATGACTTTCATTTTTTGTTTCCTTTCCGTATCAATTGGTTGCGGTTGTTAAACTTTCAGAGATGCTTTACTCACAATCCTAGCATAGTTTATACAACTTGTCAATGGTGACCCTACAGGGAGTCGAACCCTGCTTACTGCCTTGAGAAGGCGGTGTCCTAGCCGATAGACGATAGGGCCATGAAAGATCCAGTAAGAATCTAGCTCAAACAAAGTAACACGAAATTTACTTTTTCTCAAGCCACTCCTTTTCTTGTCTAACGAGGATCTTTTCAGCTTGAAAAGGATCTGCCATAAGAGCCTTAGTGATTCTTTCCATTCTAACTGATTGTGATCCTTTGATGAGTACAATATCCCCTGCTGTAACCATTCCAGACAAAGCTTCACCTGCTTCAATAGATGAAGAGTACGAACTAACATTCTCTTTAATCATTCCGTTTGCTATTGCTTCATCTGCAATAGCCTGAGCACGCGGGCCAACTGTGACCAATTTATTTGCAGAATACTGTATTATTTTTCCTATATTTCTGTGTTCTCCCGCTGAATAAGTTCCGAGCTCCATCATATCCCCAAGAACAGCTATTTTTTTACTAGTTGATTCAAGTGATTTCAATGTTTCAAGTGCTGCTGTAACAGCATCTGGTGATGAATTATATGTATCATCAATCAGTATGGAATTATTTTTACCAGCAATAATATTCATTCGTCCTTTTGGAGCTTCATATTTAGAAATATTCTCAATCGCTTTTTCAATAGCTAATCCTTTTACTCTAGCAACAGCAATGCCTGCCAGGATTGGATACATGAAAGTATTACCTATAACACCCCTCACAACTACTGGAAAATTAATTTGTTCGTCGCCATCATTAATTTTAATAATAAATGAAAATCCTGTTGGCACTTTTTGACCATTTCTATCTTCATAAATTACAATATAATCAGTTCCTTTAATCGTAGCCAAATCTGAAAAGCCAAATGTAAATAATGATAATTCTTTTTTTACATCACTTTTCAAATCTTCACCCAAAGCCACAATCTTTGGTTCATCAGCAAAAAGAACAAGTGAACCACTTTTCTTAACTGCACGTGCGAGATAAGATTTTTCTTCAAAAACATCAGCTGGAGATTTGAAAAATTCTACATGTACTGGTTTGTCGCCTACTTTTGTCATAACTGTAATGTTTGGATGTAGCCACTTGGTGACACGTCTTATATCTCCAGGGTGATCAGCCCCAATTTCTAGAACTAAGATTTCTGGATATTTTACTCGTTTTAAGATCAATCTGGCTCCCGCTTTTATATTTTCCATCCAACCAGAAACGCTTCTCCATGCTGTTGGTACACCGATTATTGTTAGAGGTAAACCAAATTCACTATTCAAACTCTTCTCACTTTTTCTTACAAATCCAGTTGATGAAAGTGCACAAAAAATAGCGTCCTTTGTCGCCGTCTTCCCCACACTACCAGTTACAGCAATAACAAAAGGCTTATATTTTTTAATAATTAAGCGCGATTCGATAGTTAAAATCGCTATTATAATTTTTTTGAGTAATTGCATTTGTGATTCTTCTATCTCCTAGCTCCTGACTCCTAACTTCTTACCTATCAGGGGTAATACTATAGTAGTTTATCAGAAACTTAGCCAAGTCGTCGAATGGTTGTGTCAAAGTTTCAGAAGCATATTGCGCGCCCTTGGGATACACCTGATATAAGAAAATAATAAATTTTGGATTGTATGCCGGGAAAAATCCAAAGAATGAGTGGAGATATCGATCTTTATAGTAACCTCCATTCACATGATCAGCAATTTCAGCTGTTCCTGTTTTTGCAGCTATCGTATAATGATCCATCTTGAGTTTTCCGTTGGCCAGTTTCGTATCAACCACGGTGACAAGCATACTATCGACATCAGAGACTGTCTTGGACTTGAGAACGGGTCCTTGTTTTGGCCAATTCAAAAGTTTTTTTGTCCCATCAAGATAATCTATCTCACTTACGACGTGAGGGGTGACAAGATAACCGCCATTTGCAAGCACGGATAATCCTCGAGCCATTTCAACTGGTGATACGGCAATACCTTGACCATATGATGCAGTGGCAACATCGATATCATGACCTATCTTTGTAAGGTTGGTAATAATACCAGTCGCTTCATTTGGCAAATCGATGCCCGTAGTCGTGCCGAGACCGTAACTACTGAAATATTTAGACATATTATCTTTTCCAACTGTGAGCGCAATATACGCAGCTCCCATATTGAGAGACTGATTCAAAACTTCTTGCATAGGTATGACACCACGAGCTTTACCGTCATAGTTACAAATCTTCTTCTTTTCAAGAGTCATGCAACCAACGTCATCATAAGTAGAATCCCTCATTATTGCACCAGTATCAAGGCCAGTTGCCATTGTCAACGGCTTCATGATTGAGCCCATTTCATACACATTCTCAACAAGAGGATTGGATAATACACTCACATCAGAAACATTAGAGAGATTATTTGGATCAAATGTTGGAAGAGATGATAATGCAACAATGTCACCGGTCTGTGGGTCCATAACAATGCCACCTATCGAATCTGAGTGCCATTGCCCCTTGGTATCAGCAAGCACTTTCTCAAGATATGCTTGTGTCGTAGGCTCTATAGTTGTAACCACGTCACCTTGATTTTCATCACTCGAACCAAAGACTGAACCAAGTCCACTAAAAAGGTCAGCAAATACATTCACAGTTGATCCTTGGCTTTGTCTAGCCAGAACATCATCATAAGTTCTTTCGATGCCATAGCGACCACTTATAGTGCTACTCGCAGTTGCATCCTGACCTATGATACCAAGGGTTTGTGAAGCCAAAGCTCCACCGGGATATGAACGCCACGCTTCAGGAGCCACGCCGATACCAGTTAACTTAAGACTCTGAATACTATTGGCAGCATCTGCTGATATCTTGTGTATCAACTCAACATAGGAACCTGTTGATTTTACACTCTTCGTAAAAAGACTTTGATCTATTGGTGCATATTCTTTTATATCCTGAAAGGCCTGCGCAGGGTCTGCTAGTAGTTTTGGATTGACATAAATGAAATACCCGCGTGCGACAGAAGCTCCTACGACGTGCGTATTATCTTTAGATTGGAAAAATATTGATCCTCTATCAAAGACTGATACAGAAGGTCTGGCATACTGGACTTGAGCCTTTGAAGCATATGAACTACCTTTTAAAATCTGAATATTATAGAGAGAAGCAACTATGGCACATCCTCCTATAGAAAGGAGGATGAGAATTACCCGCACTCGTAATCGAATCTTAGAGTTCATGTCCCGATAGGGCTACACTTCCAAGAGAAGCTCCAGCTGGTATATAAGCAGATACTGGACTGACCGTCATACCATAAGCAGCAAGTGCACTAGGAGATGCTGAATTTTCCAATTTCATATATTGAGTGCCGAGATCATTAACTGAATTATTCAATGCATTAGCTTCACTACCGATTCTTTCAGCCACAATAGTTCTCGAGACAGCTTCATAAACATTGATACCATACCAAAGTGTTGCCAAGGCACAACCTGCGCACAATACCCGCATAATTAAAACGCGGTAGTTGTGGACTGTCGTATAGGTCTGTGCAAGTGCTTTGGTCATTTGTTTGTGATGGTTTTTACTAACTACTAATTTCTAATTACTTCTTCTCAATTATTCGTAATTTTGCTGAACGCGATCTTGGATTTTCTGCTATCTCCTGTGGTACTGCAGTTACTGGTTTTTTAGTTAAAATGAGAGCTTCACCAGTTTCTTTTTTTTCTTTAAAAAATTCTTTGACTATACGATCTTCTAAACTATGAAATGATATGATTGCCATTCTTCCTTTTGGAGCTAACCTTGCAAATCCTTTTGAAATTCCCTCTTTCAATGCCCCGAGTTCATCGTTAACGGTTATTCGTAAAGCTTGAAATGTTTTCGTTGCCGGATGAATCGGTTTTTTACCAAATGAACGAAATGCGGGGACTGCCCCCTTCACTATTTCCGCCAATTCCATCGTAGTTTCTATTTTTTTCTTTTCGCGATATTCGACGATTCGTTTTGCGATTCGTCTGGCATATCGATCTTCTCCGTATCCAAATATGACATTTGCTATATCCTCTTCTTTCCAGCCATTGACGATATCTTTGGCAGTGAAAGGATAAGTTGCAGGATCACCCATGGTCATCAATAATGGTTCGTCTTTTAGGAAAGTGAATCCGTTGCCTGAATTATCTAATTCGTCCGATGAAATACCGAGGTCTAGTAGAAGAAAATCAACTGAAGGAATTTGGTGCTTATCAAGGATTTTGTCCAGATTGCGATAATTTTCATTCTCTAGAATTAGCTGACCAGTATTACCTTTCAATAATTCTCTGGCTCTATCAATTGCTTGCTGATCTCGATCGAGACCAATAACATTTAGTTTTTTACCGATCTTGTCTTGAAATGCTTTAGCAAACGCAAGAGCATGTCCTGCACCACCCAATGTTCCATCTAAATACCAAAAAGATTCAACCGAAGCTCTCTTTTGAAGGACTTCTCTGAACGTATCTAAAATTTCATGTAAAAGGACAGGAACGTGTACACTACTATTCGAACTTACTTCTGTACTAAAATTATTCTTACTCATACCTAACTTAAATCATTCCGGCCGATGAAAGCTTTTCAGCTATAACATCAGTCTTCTTGGCGAACTCTTCACGATATGCTGACCAAACATTTGCATCCCAGATTTCAAGGCGATTCATAACGCCTATAATCGTGGCAGCAACTGATAGACCTGCATGTGACCTCAAATGCTCTGGCACCAGAATACGACCGATAGAGTCAACCGATGTTTCAACCGCCCGTCCGATAATCAGGCGATTGAAATTACGATTGTCGGTTCTTAACATCGAGGCATTGTCACTCGTCGACAAACGGTTCGCAAAAGTATTCCACTCCTTCACCGTGAATACGAACAGACAATTGTCTATGCCTGGCGCAATCACAACGGTCGACCCCAATTCCTTACGGAATTTAGCGGGGAGCGAAATGCGACCCTTGTCATCGAATGTGTGCTGATGTTCTCCGATGAGCATTTTAATTAATGGTAGAAATTTTCGTACTCTTACTAATTGGATATTGCTACGAGTAGCGCCATCGATTAGAATTTCCTACTTCTTCCCACTTGGCTACCATTATATCCCACTTCATGTATATTTGCATGTTTATAGACCTGTGGATAACAGGTGCATAAATGAAAAAAGAGTAGGTGGTGCCTACTCCGTGCAATTAAATAAATTCTGTTTATTCCGGTAATTTATCAATAACGATTCCGGAAGTCTTTTCGAAACGACCGATACGTTCAGCGAGATTATCTTGAATTCCCCCATCACAAAATGTGTGTTTGAGAGACCTTTTCAGTATTCGACCGATTAAATTCTTGACCTGCTCATGTTCATCTTCATCAATAAATACGACTTTCAGAATCTTATCAATATCGGTATAACGAAGGATTAAACTTGTGCACCTCAAATAAATTTGCCTTTCTAAATAAGAGATTCTTCCCGGATTTGCACCAGCGCAACGTGAACGCTGACCAATCGAAATACATGCGCGCCTAGCATGTCTCCGCAATTCTTGATCACGTAACTGATCGGCTTGTTTTACCAAAGCTATTTTACTGTCAATATATATTCTGCTCACAAAAACCCTTTCCTGTTGTTATTTAAATTATTGATACCACAAAAACACTTGTGTGGCAAGTATTTATTATTACTCACTTTTTGGACGCATAAGTGGAAACAATTGCGTCTCACGAAGTGGTTTGCCGATCAAAGTTGAAAAAAGTCTGTCACCGTATCCAAAACCAAAGGCTGGTGGCATAGCATGCTCAAGCATTTCTACGAATTCCCAGTCTGGCATCATGGCTTCAGTATCCCCTTTGTCTATAAGCTTCTTTTGATTTTCAAAACGAGCGCGCTGATCAGGTGCATCATTGAGTTCAGCGAAACCATTAGTCATCTCTGCTCCACCAAGGATAAGTTGAGCGCGAAGTGTAGTCTCAGGACGTGCTGGGTCAACCTTAGACAAAGGAGAAACGAGTTTTGGATGGCCAACAAGCCAAGCAGGACCAGTGATTTGCTTACGACAATACTTCCACAGAGTGTCGGTCAAACGTTCACGATTCATACCTTCAAAAGTTACTTTCAATTCTTTAAGCTTTGCGACCATGTCTTTCTCTGAAGCTGTTAGAACGTCTATACCAGTCATATCCTTAACAGTATCGACATATTGTATACGTGGCCAAGGTGCTGACAAATCAACTTTAGATCCACGAATATCAAAAGAAAGTGTTCCAAAAGTTTCTTCTGCGACTTTCTTTATTAATTTTTCGCTAAAAATGACTCCTTCATCAAAAGAAAAATATGAGCCATAGAATTCAAGGTTAGTAAATTCTTGAGCGTGTTCTGGACTTGATCCCTCGTTACGGTATAAACGTCCTATTTCAAAAGTTCGAGGAAAACCAGCGGCAATAAGTCTCTTCTGCCAAAGTTCTCCAACTGAAATACGGAGAAAGACATCCATATCATAATCATTGTGGTGCGTAGCGAAAGGTCTAGCCTCTGCTCCACCAGTTGTAGTCTCAAGTGTTGGTGTTTCAACTTCCAGAAAACCATTTTCCTTCATATACTCTCTAGCCGCATCCCAGAATTTTGCTTTCTTATAAAAAATATCTCGAGTTTCTGGTTCCATTATGAAATCCAAATAACGTTTACGGAGTTTTTCATCAGGATCAGTGAGACCGTGCCACTTTTCTGGTAATGGAAGAAGTGACTTTGAAGCCATTGTCCACGCACTGATCAGAATACTTTGTTCGCCTCTTTGAGTTACGAAAAATGTTCCTGTGACACTTATAATATCTCCAATATCGACGACACTATTGAATTGTCCCTTGCCGATTCTGCGCACCAAAAAAGGCCTGGTCGCCCTTGGCAGTGGTGAAGTTTTGCGCGTCCTGGCGACCGATCCGGGCGCCGTGCGTGACTTTGAAGCCTTTGCC
>CAIRAF010000067.1 GCA_903876465.1 uncultured bacterium
CCATTTAAAAGAGTTTGTTCTGGTAGTCCGCATCCGAGAGGTGGCTGATAAACAGGGTATGGAGACCTTCCGTGAAAGTGTCTACCATCCTTACTCATAGCGTATCCTATGCGAGATATTCCATCACTTCCTACCGCTCTATAGAATAAATGAACATTTTCTTTTTCATCCATTATAGCTGTTGGATTGAATGCGGCTTGATCCTCCCATTCATTTTCCACTGCAGGAGACAGGACGGGATTGTGCAGAGCCCGTTTGGGACTGATTCCTTTAAGTTCTTTTTTCTTTGACTTGGTTGGTATTATAAAAGCAAAAGCAATCAATGCTAGAGCAAAGGCAAAAAGGGCAATTATGATGAGAAGATCTGAATCCATTTAAATAATTTGTTTGTTTATGTACAGTACGATTGTTATTTTAAATTAGGTGCTGATATTCGGCCGTATCGATCCTCCAAGCGGATAATGTCATCATCTTCAAATGTACCAAAAGATATTTCCAGAACAACGAGTGGCTCTACACCACCTTCTATACGATGTTCTGTACCTTCTGATATAAAATATTCCATCTCAGGTTTGGCGGGGGTTCTATCTTTTCCTACAGTAATAAAACCAGTTCCTGAAATAACTCTCCAAAATTCTGATCTCTTGGTATGTTTTTGTAGACTCAATGCTTCTCCAGCATTAACTGTCAGTAATTTGACGGTCGAAGGAGTGTTCTTTGAAAATTCAACAAACGCTCCCCACGGTCGTTCTTCGTGGTAAGGCTTCGGTGTAACCATATTACTTTTTATTATACCAAAAATAATTCAAACTTGTGGATATTCTGTGTATAAGTCCTATTTCTTTTAATTATTCCAAATAATATATAAAAAATGCCCCGTCCAACCTTGAACGGAGCATGCGATTATGACAATTTTTTAACTTGTTAACATCATGGTCCGACAGTCGAAACCATGTTGGTATTGATCCAAGACTTATAGAATGTTTGTTTTGCACTCAAGTCGATTGGCATTGGGTATTTTTGTCCGTATACCACCGCATTAGTAACCATGTGGTGATTATCAAAGAATACCTGGAATCTATTTGTCCCAATAGCGACACCGTTGGTGACGATGTTGCCGTGGATGTCTAGCCCGACATGGTTGGTGTATATGACCATGCAGACGAGAGGACTAACTGGGTCGCTCGTGGTAGACGTGATGATCGTGCACACCGTGTGCCAACCAATGTTGCTAAGATTGGTTGTGCTCATCAGTGAAAAGTTCACAGTCGAAACGAATGGGTATGCTGTATCAATATTCGCATCATGAACACCGCTAATATTGTTCCAAAGAGCAACATCGTTAACGGAGAGGATGTTACTAAATGAATTTACCAACAAGCCCAATGCCGGATCGTCAATAGACATTGTTGTTCCATCTGACTGAAGTGAGGCGGTTTTTACTTTTGCTGCCGCCAAACTTGGTCCTGACGATGAGGGTGGTCCATAATTCGTATCACCACACAAGTGCGCAGCTCTGCATACTAGCCAGGCTACAAAGACTAGAAATGTCCCGATGAGCAGTGCGATTAAAAACAATGGACATGCTGACATTGCAGGATTTATCGTTGGGCCAGATGGTCCATAGTTCGTGAGTTGAATCCCTTGACTATAAGCTGCACCAGTTACCTGGGCTTCAGAAGCTGTAGCCATGTTAACGCACAAGTTGATGGTTAACCACCAGATGAACATGAAAGTCAGAATTCCGACTTTTTTTGCACCGATTCGGGACCCAGGTTTGTAGCAGTATCTTGCAACTGCTACATAGAAGAGTGGAAATGGACAGAGAACTGCTGCAAGGTTTACTTTTCCCCACAGACCACCAGCAATTAAAGCGGGTGGGTTAGTCAGACCGACAAGTAGTATTGTTATGGATAGTATGGCCAAAACAATTAAGGTGATTTTTGGCCACCCAGTTCTCGGAGTCTTGATAGTCAGAAGTAGTGTTGCTGATAGAATAGCGCTTGCCAGTAGATTAATCGCCGGCATAGCGTTTCCTCCAGACGAACTACCGTGAATGGCAAAGATCGCCATTATAGCGAAGACAATTGTCCCCGCCGTCAATAACCGACAGAACAGAGATTTCATGGCAGGAGATTCCGGCCAAGGAATGATCTCGCGTTTTTTTGTTGTTTCATTTGTATTAGGCATAAAGCCCTTTTTGTTTTGGCCTTTTGGCCGGTTTTTCCTGGTTTATTTTGAGACGAGGAAAAGGAGCCCTCTGCCAGACAATAAAATTGTCATGTCAAAGAACTCCTTTTATACCTAAAACTCTACTCTTAATAATTACAGGTGTCAAGTGGGTATGATAGTATATAGTGCAAAATTGTATAAAAAATGCCCGAAATTACATCGAGCAAGCTTGAGTGCTAATGACATACAGGTGAATGCAATCCAAAAAGGGTAACTGTTCTCTGTGCCAATCAATATAGTGAAAATTGTAAATTGCTGCCAATCAAATGATGCTTCAGCGTAAGTGTAACCAGAGTGATTTCCGAGTGCGGTCAAAACATGGGGACCTTCCCTGAAGGCATTACCTTCGTAGAAGAATACCCCTGTCGTGATGATTGTTGACAAGGTAAAGATGAACGTCATAAAGAAGCACAGCTTTATCAGCGAACGAGTTATATTTTTCATAGTATGAAGTCTTCCAACTGCTAACATATAATACATATCGCCTAATGTCAATGCTTCGTCCAAGCTATTTCAGGCAGACTTGACAAACACGTATAATATGATATAACATAGGCTGTTAGTGATAGCATAGTTAACTTCTGTTCCTCAACCAGAAAGGAAACTATGAATGCATTGAAAATGACTGTTGTTGCGATCATAGTCTTATTACTGCGCACTGGTTCAGCATTTGCTGGCACGAATAACACGACTGAGCTCTTACCAGCTCTTATACAAGTCGAGTCTCGTGGCAATGACCGGGCATTCGGTGATCGTAACAAAAAAGAAAAGGCTTATGGACCACTTCAGGTTCGTCAGCCTTGTGTCGATGACGTCAATCGATACTACGGAACCCACATACAGGCAAAAGACCTGTTGGGTGACCGTGCCAAATCAGAATGGGTGTGTCAAGAGTACCTTAACCTGTATGCGACACATAAACAGCTCGGTCACGAGCCTACCTTGGAAGATATGGCGCGGATATGGAACGGAGGTCCAAAAGGATGGAAGAATTCAAATACAAAAGCCTATTGGACCAAAGTCAGCCACGAGTTAGAGAAGATCGAGATTGCGAAAGCAAATACAAAACCTCAAGCAACGCTAGTGGCAAAAGTCACAACGAAGCCGGTCTCGAATATCTCAGTTTCACTCGCGGTCGTGATGAGAAAATAACCGTATCATCAACAATTATCGCCATACCTGCTTCCGGGTATGGCGATTTAATTATCTCGATAAACTTAAAGATGTATCTATGTCTTGAATGATTTCATCTAAACGATGATTACTTTTCACATAATATTTACTGATACCCAAGTCTATATAAGATTGTATTGTTTTTGAATTTTCAGTATTCGAAATGACGAAAATAGGTATTTTTTTCCAGAATCCACCATTTTTTTTGAGTTTTTTTATAAAATCAATACCATTTTCCTTACCGAGTAGGTTATGGTCAAGCCATATAGCATCAATTTTTTCCAAATTAGTGAGATGATCGAGCGCTTCCTTGATACTCCTTGATGCGATTATACCTAAGCATTTCTTTTCAAGTCCAGCATTGAATACCTCATCGATACTTCTGGCTGTAATCACTTCAAAACCATTTTTCTGGAGACGCATATTTACTACTTCGAGAAGTGGTCGTTCATCTTCGACAACAAGTATCGTTTTTTTATTTTCAATATCCTTCAGCTTTTTGAGTGCTTTTTTAATGTATTTCATAGGGATTTATTTTTGATTATTTAAAAATGATACGAGATCTTCAACGATTTGATCTAGACGATGTTCTGCTTTAACACAATATTTACTTACACCGAGACGGAGATATGATCTGACATTGCCGCTGCTGGCTGTGTTGGAGACTATAAAGATTGGGAGTTTTTTCCATTTACTTTTGGGTTGCTTAAGTTCTGCTACAAAATCAAGACCACTTTTTTCGCCGGGAAGATAATGGTCAAGCCATAAAGCGTCGATTCGATCTATATTTTCTAGATAGTCTTGTCCCTGATCAATTGTGCGAGCAGTAACAACTAGAAAGCCAGCATTCTCAAGCTTGGTCTGAATGGCTGTGACAAGTGGCCTTTCATCCTCGATTACAAGTATAGTTTTTTTGTGTGGCGTCGGTGACATTTGTTTATAAATTTATTAATGATTAATTTGTGTTTAGAAATGAGCGCCGATAACCGTTTTTCTTTTTTGGTTTGTGAAGTGGTAATGTGACAAAGAATGTCGACCCCTTTTTTTCACTAGATTCAAACCATAGATTTCCACCAGCCTGTTCGACGATTGATTTGGCAATATATAAACCGAGTCCTGTTCCTTCCGTATCTTTACCAATGACATTGTCTGCTCGAAAAAGCTTGGTGAATATCTTCGATTGCTGGTCCTTTGGTATGCCGTATCCTGTATCAGAAATAGTCAAAAGAACATTTTTATTTTCATCTAGTACAAGGTGTACATTTATTTTTCCTCCATCCGGAGTGTATTTAACTGCGTTCGATAGGATGTTCTGCATAACCATTCTAAGAAGTTTTGGGTCTGTTTTTAAAAGTGGAAAATTTTTTTTGAAAGAGGAGAGAAACTTTATTCTTTTTTCGTTAATTTGAGGCCTCTGCTCGTCTATGACACTCTCCATTAACTTAACAATATTAGTTGGTTTTGATTCAATAATAAGAGTTCCGAGCTCAATACGAGAAACATCCAAAAGGGTATTGACCAGCTCAACCATTCTTTGGTTTCCGGCGTAAATTTCTTCTAAATACTTCTTTTGACTCGGGGTAACGACTCCAGCATCTCCTGTGAGTAGCATTTCGCTATACCAATTCACAGTAGATAAGGGGGTTCGAAGTTGATGTGAAGCTAAAGAGACGAATTCAGTTTTGGCTTTGTCTATCTCTTTTTCCTTGGTGATATCTCTAAAGACTTCTACGGCACCAACAATTTTTCCATTCAAAGTGACTGGAGCCACGATACTACTCGTAGGAAAACGGCTTTTGTCTTTACGAATATAATAAAAAGGGTTTGTAAGATCTGCAATAAACTTCTGACCAGACAATACCTGAGTCAGGATTCTTTCCTTAAAGGACACTTTGGTTCCATGTACATCTTCTCTAGGCACGACTTGGACCATACTTTTACCAATAATTTCTTTTGTCTTCCAACCGAGCATTTCTTCAAATGATCTATTGATATAATTGATCTTTCCTTCTTTGTCTACGACCACGAGTCCGTCTCCGATACTGGTCAAGATTGCTTCACTTTTTGATCGAATTTGTTCTAGATCCTTGGTACGATTTAGAACTTTCTTTTCCAAGGTTTCATAAAGACTTTTCAATTTTCTAGCAGTGATGACCAATTTGCGTCTAGTACTTTCTTTTTCACTTGCAGTTACAGCAAGTTGACGTGCTGTAATAACAAGATCTCTTCTTGCTTTTTCCTTTTCACGAGCAATAACGGCAAGTTTTCTAGCTGTTATGACGAGTTTACGTCTAACACTTTCTTTTTCTTTGGCTAGGTTTTTTAGTTTTAGAGATACGTTATTAGGTAGAGTTATCATTTTAGTAATTCTGTTACTCTGTTAACGATAGTAGCAATAGGGGTATTTGATTTAATAAAAAATTCCTTGGCACCAAATTTTTCTGCATGCTTGATGTCATTCTGTTGACTCAAATTGGAAAGAACTAGCACAGGAGTATGTATTTTCTTTGCTTTTAGGACTGTTAAAACAGTAAAACCGTCCATTTTCGGCATAATGAGATCGAGAACTTATGTCTGCGCTTCTCTCAGACATTCAATCGCACTAGCACTTTGTATTCTTTGCA
>CAIRAF010000068.1 GCA_903876465.1 uncultured bacterium
CTAATCTACAAGACTGAAACCTTTACTACGCAGCGTTTCATCTCTAGAAGGTTTTTCTGAATCATCTCTGCAAGTGTAGTTACTAGTGAAACAGGTAATGTAAACTCAAATACAAACTCACAACTTGCAACAGCTATCTCTTCAGTAAATACAAATACGAATACCACAGTCACAAATGCTTCAACTTCACTCTCATCATCATTCCTTGCAAGCATTGCAGCTATCCCAGCTAATGTTTGGGCTTATGCATCGAGAACACTTACTTCAGGCGCATCAATAGCAACTGATATTTGGAGTGCAGCAACACGAACCCTCACGTCACTTAGTTTGACCACTCAGGTTCCTTGGTCCGTCAATACATCAAACATTGGTACAGTTGTAGCAGGTCAATCATATCAAGCAACTCTCACATCTATTTATAACGGCACTCTCACAGATTCATTGAGTCTACCAACCGTTACTATTTATGATTCAAGTAACAATGCGGTTATAACGAATGGAACACTCACAAGAATAGCTACTGGTACTTATAGTTATACGTATAGTGTTCCTGGAGCAGCTCCAGCTGGCACATGGAAGAGTGTCTTTACAGCAAATGTCGATGTTAACAATACACTTCCAAGTATTAACTACTGGACAGTCGTAACGAACCCAGCGCAGGTTATCGTTAATAGCATCACAAATACTGTTACGCCGACCATCTCTGCAAACGTAACTATCACTGATGAAGGTTTGACTGGAAATGAATATCAATATCAGTGGTGTGTTGTTTCAAGTTTGACTGATCCATGTGGAAGCCCAAATAATATCTTTGATGGTGTAGCGGCTAAATATATTAATGCCGGTCAAGACTTCAACACAAATTTGACAGCGACAGTTCCAAATCCTGGTACATATTATTTTAAGGTCATAGCTTACTTCGGTACACAGAGTTCTGTCTCATATCGTTCATTTACTGCAACAGCACCAACAAATAATAATGGCGGTAACACCGGAGGTGGTTCCAGTGGAGGTGGCGGAGGAGGGGGAGGTGCAGGACCAAGCAGTCCACCGAGTGTTCCGAATTCGACCCAGTGTACATTACAAAATAGAAAGACAGCTGACTTGAATTGTGATGGTAAAGTTAATTTGATCGACTTCTCAATGATGCTTTACTTCTGGGGAACGAAAGCACCATTCAGTAATCAATTCGTCGATATAAATAAAGATAGTAAGGTGAATGCGGTGGACTTCTCGATAATGTTGTATCAGTGGAATAAATAGAAAGTAAAATTATTATAAATTTAAATTATTAACAAAAACATGAAAAAATACATCAACTTAACTTATCTCAGCATAATCGCATTATCTATCATTAGTGTTATACCTGCGCATGCATCTGCTGCTACTGTCTATCTTGAAGCATCCAGAACAAATATTTCAGTAGGTGATACGGTAGTTGTAACAGTAAAGATAAATGCTGAAGGGGCTGTGTTGAATAGTATTGATGGACAAATCGGATTGAAATATGGCGCGGGTGCAGCGACCGTTCAAGAATTTAGTCTTGCACATTCTGCTCTCGGACTATGGCCACGGACCCCTTCACTTTCGACAGATGGACAGACGGTGTCATTTGTTGGTGGAGTACCAGGAGGATTTAGCATAGAAGGAGCGACAGTATTCAATATTATTGTTCAAGCTAAAAAGGCTGGTACAATCACAATTACACCTCAAAATACATCGGTTTATTTAAATGATGGTAAGGGAACAACGGTCACGACTCAATTGAAGGGCATTACTCTCACTGTTGCTGCAGCTAAATCAGGATCACCGGCAACAGACGATTGGTCAAGTGTAGTTTCTACAGACAGAACACCACCTGAACCGTTTATCGTTGTCCTAGGTCAAGATCCTTCACTTTTCTCTGGTAAGAAGTTCGCTTTCTTTAGTGCTGTTGATAATCAATCAGGTATTAGCTATTACGATGTTTCTGAAAACGGTGGACCGGTGATAAGAAGTGGCAGTACTTATGTTCTACAAGATCAAAGCGGTAATGCTACATTGAATGTCACTGCGTATGACAAGGCTGGTAATAAGACTGTGGCCGCATATTCGAACGGATCAAGTCTTTGGAGTAACATAAATTGGCTCGCTATCTCTATTGCGCTTGTTGTATTGATAATCATCTACATAATCTATAGAAAAGTTTGGCCAAGAAATTAAAAAAATGTTTCAGAGAGTCCTTAAAAAAATTACATTTGTAGGCGCGACGTTGTTGGCAATAATTTCATTGTCTGGAGTTTTTGCTCAACAACATGGCGTCAGAGGAAGAGGCGGTTATTC
>CAIRAF010000069.1 GCA_903876465.1 uncultured bacterium
GCTTTAGTGGTCGTTGGTGTTGTCATGCTTCGTCCATATGCTTATCAACGTGTGCAAACATTTTTATCAGGTAATAGTGATTCCCGAGGTGCAGGTTATCAAATCAATCAATCTCTAATCGCTATTGGTTCAGGGGAAATATCTGGACGTGGTTTTGGTCAAAGTGTTCAGAAATTTGGCTATCTTCCACAACCAACAGACGACTCAATTTTTGCAGTTGCAGGTGAGGAATTTGGATTTATTGGCAGCAGTATTCTAGTTATACTTTATCTTCTTGTTGCTGCTAGTGCATTTCGTATAGCAGGGAAGTCGACTGAACTTTTTGGCGGAATGCTCACTGTTGGTATAGCTATACTGATAGTTACAGAATCATTTCTTAATATGTCAGCTATGCTTGGATTGATTCCACTCTCGGGAGTACCGCTACTTTTTGTTTCTCATGGAGGTACGGCACTTATAATTATTCTTGCAGCATCAGGTATAGTTGCGAATGTATCAAAGTATAGTAAAGCCTAATATGAATCTGTTATACTAATCACATGAAAATCCTATTTACCGGTGGAGGCACAGGAGGTCACTTTTATCCTATTATAGCTGTCGCTCAAGCCATTCGAGAAGAAGCAAAGAAAAAAAAGGTTTTACCACCACAATTTTTCTTTATGGCACCTCACAAATACAACCCACGCGCACTTTTTGATAATGAAATAGAATTCATCTCTGTGCCTGCTGGTAAAATTCGTCGCTATTTTTCTTTGTTGAATATTACGGATGCATTTAAAACTATTTCTGGAATCGGTATAGCTATAGTCAAAATGTTTTCCTTGTATCCAGATGTTGTATTCTGTAAAGGTGGCTATACAAGCTTTCCACCACTTGTTGCGGCCCGTCTACTAGGTATTCCAGTTGTTATACACGATTCAGATAGTCATCCAGGACGAGTTAATCTTTGGGCTGGTAAGTTTGCTAAACGCATAGCTTTATCCTATCCAAGCGCAGCCGAATTCTTCAAAATTAAGGACAAAACACGTATTGCTTACACTGGTAATCCAATTCGTACGGAAATTGCACAGCCATTAACAAATGGTGCCTTTGAATTTCTTAATCTTGAGCAAAATATCCCAGTTATCTTAGTTCTCGGTGGTTCTCAAGGATCACAAAATATAAATGATGCGGTTATTTCATCATTACCTGAACTACTTAATAAATATCAGATTATCCATCAGACTGGTCGCGCCAATCTAGCGGAAATTCAGGCTACAACCGGTGTAACATTGAAAGATCATCCATTCAAGTATCGTTACCACCCATTTGATTACTTGGATGAGCTCGCACTTCGCATGTCTTCAGGTGCAGCAAATGTTATTGTCTCTCGTGCAGGCTCGACAATATTTGAAATAGCTGCCTGGGGTGTCCCGTCCATTATTATCCCTTTACCACATTCAGTTAGTCATGATCAGACCGATAATGCCTTTGCATATTCATCGACCGGAGCAGCATCTGTCATTGAAGAAAATAATTTAAGCCCGCATATTTTAGTCGAAGAAATCAACCGCATCTGTACATCACCAATCATTAGCAAAACAATGAGTGAAAGAGCAAAGGCTTTCTCACGTCTAGATAGTGCAACCCTCATAGCTCAAGCCATCCTCAATATTGCGCTACAGCATGAGAAGTAAGCTTATATTGAGCCGTTTTATTTTTTATATTACTCATCTTGTATATATCGGATTATAGGTGTTATAATATAGGCTCAACACAGTCGAATTTATCAACATTATTATTTAATTAATCAATCAATATGCAACCTCAAAGTGGTATAAAGACATGGCAGTGGGTAGTTACGGTTATTGTTATTATTGTACTTATTATTATCGGTATTTGGGTTTTTGGTAACAAAGGAGCTACAACCCCAACTGACAACACTCCTGTAACAGACAATACTCCAGCAGCAACTACTGTTATCAACCGCGTTGTTATGTCAGATCAATATCCTGGAAATGTCGTCTATCTATCTTCGGCTCAATTCGCTAACCCAGGTTGGGTAGTTATCCAAGCTGACAATGCTGGAACTCCAGGAAAGATTTTGGGACAAACATACTTTGCTTCTGGTATTAACCCAGGCAAGATCACTCTATCTTCTCCTATGATTGATGGAAAGACGTATTATGCAGTTATGTATTCAGATAATGGTGATGCTAAATTTAGTATAACTACAGATAAGCCACTTATGGATGCAAGTGGAAATGTAATTATGAAGGTTTTCCACGCTTCATCAGCAGTTAGTTCACAAGTAAAGGGTTAAAAAATAGTAGCCTCAAATAAAACAAAAGAAGCCTAGTAAAATAGGCTTTTTTTGTTATACTAATTACATGTCTGCTAAACCTATAATAACTCGCTTTGCCCCCTCTCCAACAGGATTTTTGCACATGGGAGGAGCTAGAACAGCATTATTCAACCATCTTTTTACTAAAAAGCTTGAAGGTAAGGTTATATTGCGCATAGAAGATACAGATAAGATTCGTTCCACACCCGAATATGAGGCTAGTATTATTGATAGTTTAAAATGGCTTAATATTTCTTATGATCAAACATTTAAGCAGTCAGAGCGTGAAGAAATATACAAGAAATACCTCAAGAAATTGATAGATGAAGGAAAAGCCTACATATCAAAAGAGACGCAGGCTGTTGAAGATCCTGCTATAGGAAAAAATGGTAAAGATAATTCTGATTTTAGGTCTGAAGTTATTCGTTTTAAAAATCCTGGAAAGAAAGTTACTTTTACTGACCTTATAAGAGGTGATATAACATTCGACACAACCGAACTCAAAGATTTTGTCATTGCCAAGAGTCTCGAAGAGCCTTTATACCACCTCGCTGTAGCTGTGGATGATTTTGAAATGGAAATTACACACGTGGTTCGTGGTGATGATCATATCTCTAATACACCTAGACAGATTCTGATACAAGAAGCTATCGGTGCACCTCGCCCAATATATGCTCACTTGCCGATTATTTTAGCTACTGATAAGTCCAAGCTTTCAAAACGTAAACACGGAGAAGCTGTTTCTTTAAATTTTTATCGAGATAAAGGATACATTCCAGAAGCAATTATTAACTTTTTGGCTCTCCTTGGCTGGAATCCAGGAACAGACCAGGAGCTATTTTCTATTGGGGAATTAGAAAAAATATTCGATATAAGCAAAGTTCAAAAGGGTGGAGCTGTCTTTAACACTGAGAAACTAGATTGGATAAATAGACAATATATAGCCAAAATGACAAATGATGAATTTGTCACACAAACCGAGAAATACATTCCAAAATGGTTAAACACTTCTAGTGTTCAATTCAAAAAAATACTTCCACTTATTAAAGAAAAAATTATTTGTTGGAGTGATATACAAAAGTTATTCGATAGGGAAGGGGAGTTGAGTTTTATAAAAGATATATCAGACTACCCTGCTAGTTTACTTTTGTGGAAGAAGAATCCTGACCCTAAGGCTTCGAGTAAGCACCTAGAAGCAGTCCGTACACTTATAGAAGATATTCAAGATAATAATGACTCTGAGTTCACTGTTGAAGTTATTAAAAATGCTATTTGGGCGTATGTAGAAACCAATGGTAAAGGCGATGTTTTGTGGCCACTTCGAGTAGCACTTACTGGTAAAGAAAGATCTCCTGATCCATTTATTTCTTCATCAATTTTAGGAAAAGCTGAAACCTTGAAGCGCATTGACTTAGCTTTGACTAAACTCTAATGAAGCGCTACAGGAATTTTCTTATACTTTCTTTTTTATTTTTAGTTACATCTCAAGCACAGGCACAGACTAGCGCGGTTCCAGATGTTACAAATGTAGCCTCATCCTCAGTGGATGATTTGCAAAGTAAAATTGATCAACGTGCCACGGATATAAAATCTTTACAGCAAGAGATACTACAATATCAGGGTCAAATTAATACACTTAGTTCTCAGGCTAATTCTCTATCTTCTACAATTAAATCACTTGAATTAACAAAGAAGAAACTCACCGCTCAAATAGCTCTCTCTGAGGATCAAATTGCTACAGCCAATATGGCTATTCAAAAATTGAACTCACAAATTGACAGGACTGATCATACTGTTTCAGCTGATCAACGATCGATACGTAGTGCATTTAATGCACTCAACCAACAATCAAGCTTGAGTATACCTGAATTACTTTTGTCTCAAGATTCTGTTTCTGGAACTATGGATTCAATGAATAAATTAAGTATTATAAGTAGTAGTTTACTTACTGATATATCTCATCTAAATCAAATTAAACAAACATTAAATTCAAGTAAAACTGATAAGCAGAAGGCTCAGGCTAATTTAAAGCTTCTACAAGCCCAATTACAAGGACAAAAAAGTGCCATTGCCTCAACGGAGAATGAGCAAAACAACATTCTTGTAAATACTAAACAGTCTCAGTCAGCCTACCAGAAAATATTAGATCAAAAGACTGCTCTAAAAGACGCTTTTGAACAAGAGATGATGTCATATGAACAATCTTTGCATCTTTCGGTTGCAGTGTCACAGATACCTCACGCTGGCCCTGGAGTACTTTCATATCCGCTCGATGATGTATTAATAACACAATATTTTGGCAATACTCCTTTCTCGACTGCAAATCCGCAGATTTATAATGGCAAGGGTCATACCGGAGTGGA
>CAIRAF010000070.1 GCA_903876465.1 uncultured bacterium
GAACAATGGTGATACTACTGTTTGAATAGACAAGAAATAAATGGCGAGTCCTAGGAAACCGAGCTTAAAGATAATTTCTATATATCTCATGGTATTAAAGTTGATTAATAATTAATTAAATAATTCTACTTGATGATTCCCAACGCCTTCCTAGCCGTCGCAATCTCCTCTGGCGTAGTCGGTGGCTTGCCATGCCATTCATACTTACGTTCAAAAGCCGGAATTCCCTTTGAGGAAATGGTGTTGGCAATGATAACTGATGGTTTATCAAAAACAGCCTGTGCCTCTCCTATAGCTCGATCAATATCACGAAAATTGTGACCATCTATCTCAACAACATGCCAATTAAAAGCTCGCCATTTATCAGGTAAAGGATTCAAAGGCATAATATCCTCGGTAAAACCATCAATCTGAATATTGTTACGATCAACAATAGCAATAAGGTTATGTAGCTTCTCTTTACCAGCAAACATGATTGCTTCCCAATTATTTCCTTCATCGAGTTCACCGTCACCAAGTAAACAATAGAAAAACTTACCAGAGGTTTTGTTGTTATCCATTCTATCTGCCAAAGCCATACCAACTGCTTGCGAAAGTCCTGCGCCAAGTGGTCCAGAAGAATTTTCGAGCATTGGTAGGAAATCGCGATGCGGATGACCTTGAAGTCTTGAGCCAAACTTACGAAGTGTCATCAATTCTTTTACAGGAAAATATCCCGCATGCGCCATAGTGGCATAAAGAACTGGACAGATGTGACCATTTGAAAGAATAAGACGATCACGATATGGCCATGACGGTTTCCTTGGATCATGCTTAAGCGAGTGGAAATATAAATATGTAAAAATGTCAGCCATATCGAGAGGTCCAGCAGTGTGGCCAGATTTAGCTTCTATGAGAGATTCAATAATAGAACGACGGATGTCGAGGGCCTTAGTTTCGAGAAGCTTTACTTTTTCATCAGTCAAAGACATGCCTTAATTATAGCACTATTTATTCAGCAAGGTTCTGAAACTCCTCCAGCGCATTCAATGGACTTTCTGCATTCAAAATTGCTGAACCAACTATTAGTCGATCAGCGCCTGCATCTATGAGTTCTTGTGCGGTATCAAGTGACACTCCCCCATCAATAGAAATATCAAGATCTGGAAAAGCTTCTTTAACTTCTCTAATTTTATCAATTACTTTTACATCAAATTCCTGACCTTGAAAACCAATATGATCAATACCCATCAGTTGAATGAATTGAATTGCACCATCCTCGATTTCACCATTATGGATTTTGAATCCCAATTCACTTATTTTTGTAATTGGTGTATCTATATTTAATGCCAAACCAATCTCAACACGACCAATTAGCTTATCAACTGCAGCTTTTATTTCCCCTTTTGATTCAATATGTAAAACTATGCGACTTGCTCCTGCCAAAACCCAATCATCCACTACTTCTTCAGGCTTATTGACCATAAGATCAAATTCATAATCAATAGATTCCCAACCTGGAAGTGACTGATCCTCGCGAACCAGCATTTCAAAGTTATTATCCGGCTTACGATATGGCCATGAAGCATTTGGCGTAAACTGACCGTCACAAATATCAATTTGAATGCGTTTTGTACCAACCTTAATAAGTTCAATATCATTTTGAAGTTGTTCAAAATCATCTACAAGTATTGCTGGGATTATTTCTACAGTATTCATATTATTCAATGCTATCCATCTCACCAATACGTCTCTTGTGACGCTCTTCATTTGAAAAAGGTGTTTCAAGCCATTCGATGACTGCTTGCTTCGCTTCTTCACCACTGACAAATCCTGCACCAATTGAAAGTACATTGGCATCATTATGCTGACGAGATAATTTTAAAATCTCATGTGTACCACCATAGTAAACTACTGCACGCACTCCAGGAAAACGATTGGCAACCATAGCTTCACCTTGACCAGATTTACCAAAGATGATGGCGCGTGCGAAGCCACTTGAATCTTGAGCAATGCGGAGTGCTGCCTGGGTCATGAAATAAGGATAATCGTCGTCTTCTACGAAGGCATGTGCACCCATATCGTCAGTTTTGAAACCCTTTTCAGTTAGAAATGCTTTTATCTCTTCTTTGAGAGCATAGCCGGCATGGTCTGAAGCTAGGATAATGGGATGTGATTTCATTTGGCTATTATAGCATCTAGCTTATTATTAATCTCAATGAATTTGATATCTATTTCATCAAATCGAAGGTTAATTTTATCAAATTTCTCGTCGTGTATATTCAACTTATTGTTTAAATGCTTGATACCAAGCTTTACTTCCTTCATATCTTCAGTCAGAGTAGTCAATCTTATCTCAATTGAATCCAGCCTCGTATCAACTTGGCCAAATTTATCGTGCATTTTATCAAACTCACCTAGCATAGTTGTAGTCAGATCTTCAAATTTTTGATCAACTTTATATGAGTTAACATTGAACTCATCTCGTGTAATAAAATTAAATCTTTCTGATGTCATCGTATGCATATTTTACTCCTAATTTTTTAATGCAACAAGTTTAACAAACAGAAATCAAATTCTGATGAAGAAATTATCAAGAAATGATAAAACTACTTACTAAACAGAAAAATTCTTAGCTCACACTAACATCCATGTCTGATTACATAATCGAGCGTCACATATGTGTATTCTACTTCATACCCTTACCAACTTGTTCTCGTCCATACGCCC
>CAIRAF010000071.1 GCA_903876465.1 uncultured bacterium
GGTCAGGTTCTTGCAAAACCAGGTTCAGTTAAGCCTCATACAGAATTTGAATCAGAAGTGTACGTTTTGAAGAAGGAAGAAGGTGGTCGCCACACTCCATTCTTTACTGGATATAAGCCTCAGTTCTATATTCGTACAACAGACGTTACTGGTGAAGTAACCCTCGCCGAAAAGGTTGAAATGGTTATGCCAGGTGACACAGTTACATTCAAAGTTAAGCTCGTAGCACCAGTTGCTCTCGAAGAGAAGATGCGTTTCGCTGTCCGTGAAGGAGGCAAGACCGTCGGTGCTGGAGTTGTCACAAAGATCATTGCTTAAATCTCTTATAGAGACTGATTATTATGCCCACCAAAGAAACAATTAAAAAAGCTCCTGCTACAAAGGCTGCACCTCGTGCAAAGAAAGTTAAAGCAGAAGGAGCTGTGCCTCATCTCCGCATTCGTGTTCGCGCCTATGAGCACAAGATCCTCGACGCTTCACTTCGTCAGATCATGGACATCGCTTCAAGATATGACGTTACCGTAAATGGCCCAGTTCCTTTGCCAACAGAGATCAAGAAGTACACCGTGAACCGTTCTTCATTCATCGACAAGAACAGTCGTGAACAATTTGAAATGAGAGTTCACAAGCGTTTGATAGACATTATTAACCCAAATCCAAAAGTGATCGAAGCTCTCACGAACTTGAGCTTACCATCTGGAGTCAATATCGACGTAAAGATGATGTAGTAGAACTAAGTACACCGACATGAAATTCATTCTAGGAAGAAAACTCAATATGAGTCAGATTTATGATGCCTCCGGCGCGGCTATTCCAGTTACTCTGGTCGTCGCACGCGGTAACGTAGTCACTCAAGTTCGCACAAAGGCTGTGGACGGTTATGAAGCTGTCCAAGTAGGTGAAGGTGAACGAAACCCAAATCGAATCAATAAGGCTCAAAAGGGTCAGTTCAAGGATATGGGAAATTTTGCTGCTATCAACGAATTCCGCGTCGAAGCTCCAACTCTCAAAGCTGGCGATAAGATAGATCTTTCACAGTTTAAGGCAGGTGACATGATCACTGTTTCAGCTATTTCAAAGGGTAAAGGATTCCAAGGTGTTGTTAAGCGTCATGGTTTCGGTGGAGGCCCACGTTCTCACGGTCAGAAGCACTCTGAGCGTGAACCAGGTTCTATTGGTGGAGGCTTGCGTACACGTGTTCCAGTCGGAATGCGCATGGCAGGTCGCATGGGATCAGATCGTATTACAGTCAAAAACCTCAAGGTCGCTCACATTGACGCTGACGAGAACATCATGTATGTTTCTGGAGCTATTCCAGGCAAACGTGGCACACTCGTTGAGATCGTAGGTTAATCATATATACCATCATGGAAACAAAAATCTACAATCAAACAGGAAAAGAAGCAGGAAAGTTCAAACTTCCAGCAGGTATTTTCGATGTGTCATGGAATGCTGACCTCGTTCACGAAGTTGTTCGTCTTATGAATTCAAATTCACGCGAGAACGTTGCTCATACAAAGACTCGTGGAGAAGTTCGCGGTGGTGGAAAGAAGCCATGGAAACAAAAGGGTACAGGACGTGCTCGTCACGGTTCATCACGCTCACCTATCTGGGTTGGTGGTGGTGTTACACACGGTCCACGCAATGATCAGAATTTCAATCGTAAGATCAACAAGAAAGTTAAGGATAAGGCTCTTCTTACAATTCTTTCACGTAAGTGGAAAGATGGTGAAATACTTTTTGTTGATGCTATTTCATTTGCAAAGCCAAAGTCAAAAGATGCAAAGAGTGTTCTTACAGCTTTTGGTTCTATCAAAGGTTTTGAAAAGATTTCTTCAAAGAAAAAGAATGCAGCTCTCATTGCTTTTGATGCTCGTACACCTGCTGTCGACAAGAGTTTCAAGAACTTTGGTAATGTTTCGATCGAAGAATTCCGCAACATCAATCCAGTTTCTTTGATGAATCATTCATACCTTGTCATTGTTAGTCCTGAAAAGTCATTGAAAGCATTATCAGCTAAGACGGCTAAGGCTTAAAAACTAACATGACCTCATCTATAATCATTCGTCCTCGTGTTACTGAAAAGTCTGGCATCCTAAGTCAGGGTGGCGTCTATACTTTCGAAGTAACTCGCAGTGCCAATAAGCCTGAGATTGCAGCCGCAATCAAAGCTCTCTATAAAGTTACTCCTATCAAAGTAACTGTCAGCAATCTCCCACCACGCAATGTTTTTGTTCGTGGTAAGAGAGGTACACAGTCTGGAATGAGAAAGGCTGTTGTTACTCTTAAGAAAGGAGATAAGATAGACTTTGTATAATATTTATTTAATTTACTAACATGAAATCATTCCGCCCAACCTCAAAATCACGTCGTCACATGACAGTACTTCCATTCAAGGAGTATCTTACGGCTAGCGAGCCGTACAAGCCTCTCACTCACGGTTTCAAGCGTGATGTAGGACGCAATGCACATGGACGTATCACAGTTCGCCATCAAGGTGGAGGACACAAGAAACTCTATCGTGAGATTGATTTCATGTATGACAAGAAAGATATCAATGCGACAATAAAGACTATTGAATACGATCCATTCCGTACTGGTTACATCGGTCTCGTCTCATATAAAGATGGTGAGAAGCGTTACGTTCTTCTTCCCAAGACTATGAAAGTTGGTAATTCATTTATCGTTTCAGAAAAGGCGCCTGTTACAACTGGCAATCGTCTTCCACTCAAGAATATCCCTGTTGGTGCTTTCGTTTTCAATATTGAGATCAAACCAGGAAGTGGTTCGAAGCTCGTCCGTTCAGCTGGTTCATTTGCTCAAGTTGTTGCTAATGATGCCGGTTACACACACATCAAGATGCCTTCAACAGAAGTTCGTAAGATTCACCAAGATGCATGGGCTTCTATCGGTGCAGTTTCAAATGAAGAAAATCGCCTTGTGAACGTTGGTAAAGCTGGTCGCTCACGTTGGATGGGCATTCGCCCAACAGTTCGTGGTACAGCTCAAAACCCAGTGGATCACCCATACGGTGGTGGTGAACAGCGTCAGGGTCGTGGTCTCCGCCGTCTCAAGACTCGTTGGGGCAAGCCAGCAGGTAAGGGTCAGAAGACACGTACTCCAAAGAAATACTCAAACGTCTTTATTGTTTCTCGCCGTCAGGTTGGTAAGAAGAGTACAAAGCTTTAATTTCTGTCACAACTAATATGAGAAATGTTGCTCATGGTTTGCACAAGATATTTGTGAAAGTTGTGAAGGCAGCTTTTGGAAAACTCACGATGGTGGTGATTACGAAAAATATTCTTCCTAGATAAATATAAAATTGCCCCGAGAGGGGCTTTTTTGTTTGTTACAATTTTGACAAATTACTTTTTGTATATTAGTGTCAGATTTAGAAAATATTTAGGAACTAGGTTCTTCCTTCATATAAGTGCTGTCTTGGAACCTTTGCAGATCAATGAAAACTACTAACGTTATGATTAAATCTGAATTAGACATGGATACACATTGGCGGTCTGTTATCGCGCAATGTTGCGGTGGAAACATCTTTGATGCTCCTGGCGGTGGCTATTCATTTAGCGCTGTTTTGGACAAGGAGCGTGTGTTGGACGCACAGAAAGTGTTGGGCGACCCTACGTCGGCGCTCTGCACCCTCTCAATTGCTGACCCAGCCAAAAAGATGCCGCGCGGAGCCATTGAGGCTATGGTCGCTTACTACGATTCGGCAACATTTCCGACTCGTTATACTGACAACAATGGCATACCCGGCACTCACGAGCGCCTGGTCGATTTCTTAAATCGGCAACATACTTACAACACAAGGTTCACGTTCGATAGTTCCTGTGTTCAGTATTCACCTGGGTCTATCAAGCGCCTCCTCGCGGAATTCCTTCCGGCGTTATTGTTTGAATCAGACGTTAATTTATTTTTTCCCGATCCAAGCTATGCTGTTATCAAGAGCGACATCAATCGTCGTGATGCCAAGGTTATCGGAATCGCGCTCGAACTGCAACACGATGGCAAATGGCTCATTAATTACGATGCCATGGAAAAACAGATTAATGGCAAGAAGGCAGTCCTGTATCTCAATGTTCCTCACAATCCAGCGGGTTTTACTTTCTCGCATTTTGAATGGAAAAACCTTGTTGCTTGGGCAGTTCGTAACAACGTCACTGTGATCGTAGACGAAGCATATACTCATCTGCGATATGATGGCAGTGTGAGTGTTCTGTCGGTTGAAGGATGGCAACAATGTTGCATCGTCTTGCAGAGCATCAGCAAGGGTTGGAATGCCACCGGGGCCCGTTTTGGTTGGGTGATTGCACATCCAGTCATTATCAAAGCACTTCGCAAGATCATGGACGTCAAGGATTCTGGTGGTTTCGGTCCGCTCATTGCTGGCGCCCTTTGGTGTCTCGATCATTTCGAATTCGCTGTGAAGACGCGTGATGAGTATCTTGCGTCCCATTTGGCACTCAATCAATCTTTGTCTGATGTGGGCTTCTCGCCTCTGATGCCTCAAGCTGGTTTGTGTCAATTGACCAGGGCGCCCAAGTCGGCTGATGGAGTATTGTTCGCCAATGCTGACGAATGTGCCGATTGGCTCCGCAACAACAAACGCATTTCAGTTATGCCTGCCAAGGTTGGTGGACAAGCTTGGCTGCGTTGGTCCGCAACGATTGCTCCAGTCGTTGAATGCGGTTTGAATGACGAAGCTTCTGTCATCGCAGAAGTTGTTCGTCGTCTCAAGGCGACCAACTTTCAGTTCTAATCGTTCGGTTTGTAAATTCGCCGGGTGCTTTTGCACTCGGCGATTTTTTATATAAAAAAGCCGCTCCCGAGAAGGGAACGGCTTACCAAAAATATGGATGTCAGAACGTATACACCGAAGTGTTTTCGAGTTCCTTCCGAAAGGGAATGTTGAGTGCATTTTTGACCGCATTGATGAACTCATTACAGACCGTGAGGTCGTCGTCGGCGGTTTTGAACCCGCTGAGCCCTGCTGACAAACCTTCCCGGTATATACCACCATGGTATTTGAAATCACCAACTTGAATGAGTTCAGGTTTAAGTAACATCGAGTGGTTGTCCATCTGGGTTCTCCAGGCCGCACGCGCCTTTGCAAATGCGAAGTCACGGTACGGACGACCATTCGGCCATTTTCTCGGATCTTGTTCGCCAAAGACACCGTGCCATAGTTCCCGCGGTTCCGGGGCAATACCGATTGGATACGCAGGATCGAGGACCAAGATTACCGCGGCCACCCGATCTGGCACGTCAGTGATGTATAGTTTAGTCCAGGCTGCACTGCGAGCGTCAAACACTGATTGTAATAGTTCCTGTGTGATGAATTTTGATTTGTTCGCCATATTTCAAGTTTTGTTTTTCCGATCGCACAATGCGAAAGGTTTGTTGCATTTCTACCTTTTTAAACTACATCTGTCAAATACTTCTATTGACATTAGTTAAAGTAATCAGTAGTCTGGCGTCAGACACAGTAACGGCAGTCTGTGTTGCAGACTACTGCCACTAACAATGTAATAGGAGAAACGGTTTATGCCAATTAGCAGAGAATTCCAAAGAAGGCTTTATCCAAAGCTGAAACAGATTACTGATTGGTTCGGAACGGCCGCCCATATCTACGATTTCAATGGCATCATCAGATCGGGATCGAGTCTCGTAAATGCATTCTGCAGTCAGGGACTTAGCTACAATAACTTTTATGCTGTCAAAGCATGTCCAAACCCAGCAATTCTCAAAATCATGCTCATTCTTGGTTTTGGTTTTGATTGCAGTTCGATTGATGAGTTGCGGCGGGTTCGCGCCATCGGTGCGACACCAAACAAAATCATGTTCACTTCGAACAATACTTCGCTGGCCGAATTCAGAGAAGCGATCGCTCACGGAGGATGCATTCTGAACTTTGATGATATTAGCCTGATCAAGAAATTCATTAAGCACTTTCCTGGAAGGCTTGCGGGATTGATTACTTGTGTTCGGTATAATCCAGGGAAGCTCCATACTTCAGGTGGCCATGTCTTTGGTAGCCCTGAAGAACAGAAGTATGGTGTAACCGACAAGCAGTTTCTCGGCGCTTACCGCTTGTTGCTTCGAGGAGGTGCCAAGAGTATTGGTTTCCATATTATGATCTGTTCGAACAACCGTTGTTCGAGTTATTTCATAAAGACTATCAAGATTGCCCTCGCAAAAGCGGCACTTCTCAAGCTTGAACTTGATTTGGAAGTGCCATTCATCAACATTGGCGGAGGGTTTGGTATTCCGTATCTCCCTGGAAAGAAATGCAGGGAATTGGACGTAGACCGAATCGGATGGTTCGCCGGAAAACTTTTCGCCGCTTTCCGTGATAAGTATGGTTTTGAGCCCAAACTCTTTACGGAATGTGGTCGTTACGTCACTGGACCTAACGGTGTTCTTGTCTGCCGTATCATTAATCGGCTTGTTAAGTACAAAACATTCTTTGGTGTTGATAGCGGTATGTACGATTTACCACGCCCAGCATTTTACGGCGTATATCACCACATCAGTATCTTAACTCCGCAGGGAAATCCGCGGCATGGAGGACGGAAATTCCGGGCTCATGTGAGCGGCTCACTTTGTGAGTCATGGGATCGTTTTACTCCCAAGCCTCGTCTCCTGCCAGTAAGCACTAAAGTTGGAGACCTATGTGTCGTTCATGAAGATGGCGCACATACCCTTGCTATGGGCGGTACCTACAATGGTCGCCTCCAATCGCAGGAGCTTTTCCTTCTTGATAAGTTTGTCATTCGCATTGGCCGAGCCAAACGGCCAAAAGATCTGCACATTACCTATGGTTGTAAACCGAAAACTTTGCGCATTCGCAATTAATTCGGTCAGCCTATCATATCGGATTCCCAACGGGGGAGTCCGGTTTTTTATTATAAAAATTCGCCGGCAAATTCGTCACTGAATAAACGCCCACGTAAATAAGCCATATTCCCTTGACTTAGAAATCTGGCTCTGCTACTATAGTCCTCACGCTCATTTGAGCCTTTTTCATTCAAAAATAATTCAAATTTAACTAATTTCATGGCACGATCACTCAGTAAAGGTCCATATGTCGAGGAAAGACTCCTCAAGAAAATAGCTGGTAAAAAGCCTGCTACTTCTGGCGTTATAAAGACATGGTCACGCCGCAGTCAGATTTCCCCTGAAATGATTGGTTTCACTTTTGGTGTACACAACGGCCGCGCACATATAGAAGTTCTAGTCACCGAGGATATGGTTGGACACCGCCTCGGTGAATTCTCACCTACACGTAAATTCGTACGCCACGGAGGTAAGATGCAGAAAGAGCTTGAACTCAAGGCTAAGGAAGCAGAAATGAATGCAGCAAAATCAGCTAAGGAAGCTGCTACTACAGCTACAAAAAAATAATATACTGACATGATTACCGCCTCACTCAAAAACACACGCATCGCCCCTCGCAAAGTACGTATCGTCGCAGATATGATTCGTGGAAAGAGTGTTGTAGATGCAAAAATTATTCTTTCTTTGGCTTCAAGAAAAGCTCGTCATCCTATTGCCGATCTTATTGATTCTGCAGTTGCCAATGCTTCTCATAATTTTAAAATTGGTCCAGAAGGACTCATCGTCAAAGAGATTCGTGTTGATCAAGGATTTGTCATGAAGCGTTCAATGCCTGTATCACGTGGTTCAGCTCACCCTATTGCAAAGCGAACTAGTCATATCAATATCATTCTTGCTGTTGCAGAAACACCTATTAAAAAGGCAAAAGCTAAGAAAGTAAAAGCAAAATAACATGTCACACACAGTACACCCTTATTCTCATAGACTTGGTATCATCCGCGATTGGAAGGGTCGCTGGTTTGGTGTTGATCAAGGATATCGTACAGCATTGAAGACTGATGTTCTCATTCGTGAATTCCTCCAAAAGGAACTCCGTACTTTCTATGTTGGAGGTGTTGAGATCGAACGTTCACAAAAGGTACTTCGTGTTGTCATCAAGACCTCACGTCCAGGTATGCTTATCGGTAAGTCTGGTGACGGTATTGTTAAGCTCCGTGCCAAAGTTATGACTCTTCTCCGCAAGGCCAAGATTGATCTCAAGACTCAAGAACTCAAACTCGACATTGAAGAAGTCCGTTCTCCAGAATCAAACGCCGCTATCACTGGCATGATGATTGCTGAAGCTCTCGAAAAGCGTTTGCCATTCCGTCGTGTTTTGAAACAGACTATTGAAAAGGTTATGGCCAATAAAGAAGTAAAGGGAATACGTATTCGCCTTGGAGGTCGCCTTGGTGGTGCCGAGATCGCTCGTTCAGAAGAGCTCAAGAAAGGACAGGTTCCTCTCCAGACACTCCGTGCTGATATTGATTTCGCTCGCGAAAAAGCTCATATGACCTACGGTGATATTGGTATTAAGGTCTGGATTTATAAGGGTGAGATTTTCAAAAAAGACGTTGTCGTTGCAAAGAAATAATTTTCATATCTAATTTACTCACATGTTATTCCCAAAGAAAGTTAAACATCGCAAGTGGTTCACCAAACGCAAGAACAGCGTTAAGGAAGCTGCAAAAAACGAAACTCGTGGCGTCGAGGTCTCTTTCGGCTCATATGGTTTGAAGGCCATGAAGTATGCTCGCATCACTTCTAACCAAATCGAATCAGCTCGTAAAGTTATGGCTCGTTATGCTACCAAGTCTGGTAAAGTTTGGGTTCGTGTTTTCCCAGATCGTCCTTACACACAGAAGCCTGCCGAAGTGAAAATGGGAAAAGGAAAAGGAGAACCAGTCGGCTTCGTATGTGAAGTCAAACCAGGACGTGTCATGTTTGAGATCGACGGTGTTGAAGCTGTCGTTGCTCGTGAAGCACTTCGCAAAGCCGGCACAAAACTTCCTATGAAGACAAAGGTAGTAACACGCATTTAATATTATGAAATCTACTTTACTTAAAGACATAGCCCATAAGACATCTGCTGACCTCAATAAGTTGGTTGCAGACAAACAAGAAGCACTTCGAGTTTTTCGTTTTGGTACAACTGGTGCTAAGGCCAAGAATGTCAAAGAGTCACGAACTATTCGTCGCGATATTGCCCGCATTCTCACTGCTTTGAATTCAGGCAAAAATGAACAGAAGAAAATCGAGAAAAAGGCCTAAAACTAGACAAACAAGCTAAATTCAAGTACTATCACCACTCACATGAAGAAAACATCACCAACAACAGAAAAGAAGCCTGAAATCAAGGTCACCCGCCAGACATATAGTGGTGTCGTTACTTCTGATAAGATGAAAGACACAACTGTTGTTAAGGTTGAACGCTTCATAAAGCATCCAAAGTATCAGAAATTCATAAAGAAGAGTACAAAGATTATGGCTTCTGATATCGGTAATACAAAGAAAATAGGAGATAAAGCTACTGTTGAAGCCTGCCGACCAATCTCAAAGAATAAGGCATTCAAAGTGATTGCATAATTTTAATAAAATTCCATGATACAACCACGCTCAATCGTTAATATTGCAGACAACTCCGGTGCTAAGATCGGGCGTATTTTCAAAGTTCTTGGTTCTTCAAAGAAGCGTTATGCAGAGATTGGAGAAGTGGTGGTTCTTTCAGTTCAGAAAGCAGAACCACGTAAAGCGGTTAAGAAGAAAGACGTTCTCCATGCTGTTGTTGTTCGCCAGCGCAAGCCTACTCGCAGAAAGGATGGTTCATACATTCGTTTTGATGAGAATGCAGTTGTTATTATTGAAAAGGACAAAAAGGAGCCAATTGCAGGACGTATCTTCGGTCCAATTCCTCGTGAAGTTGCTGAAGCCGGATTCAAAACAATTGCTTCGAAGGCATCAGAAATCGTATAACATATAATTTTTACTACCATGCATATCAAGAAAGGCGACACAGTTAAAATTCTCTCAGGAGATGACAAGGGCAAGACCGGCAAGGTTGCTCACGCTTTTCCAGCGCTTGGAAAGATTGTTATAGAAGGTATGAACACTGTTAAGAAGCATCAAAAGGCTCGCAAGCAGGGAACAAAAGGCCAAATGGTTGAAATATCTATGCCTATGAATGCTTCAAAGGTTGCTAAGGTTGAATAATTTTTAATACACGCACATGACTACTATTCAAAAGAAAACAGTTCAAGAACTAAACAAAGGTGCATTCCAAGCACTTAAAGAAAGTTTGCATATCAAGAATGCCATGCAGGTTCCACAGCTTTCTAAGGTTGTTGTTTCAAGTAGTTTCGGATCTGTAAAAGATAAGAAGAAGATTGAGATTATTGCTGACCGTCTTGCACGCATCACTGGTCAAAAGCCAGCTCCACGTGCCGCAAAGAAAGCTATTGCTACATTCAAGACTCGTGTCGGTGATCCTCTCGGTTACCAGATCACTCTCCGTGGTCCACGTATGTTCCAGTTCATGGATCGTTTGATCAACATCGCCCTTCCTCGTACAAAAGACTTCCGTGGTCTTTCACGTAACTCTGTTGATGCTATGGGAAACTATACAATCGGTATCAAGGAGCACACTATTTTCCCAGAAACTTCAGATGAAGACCTCAAGGATGTGTTTGGTCTTTCAATTACTCTTGTCACAACATCAGATGACAGAGCAAAGACCCTTGGTTTCCTCGAATATATTGGACTTCCGCTCAAGAAAGAAGACGATAAGAAAAAGAAATAGTTTAACTTTTAATTAAGAAAGCCACCGAAAGGTGGTTTTTTGTTATATTCGCTTCGCTCATATATCGTCTGCATTCGGATATTGTGCAAGTAAACTTTCACATATCCTCACTTGACGCTATACTACCACCCATGACCCAAGCTGAAGCCTTAAATATTCTCAAAACTGGCGCAAACGTTTTTCTGACAGGACCAGCTGGCAGTGGTAAGACGTATGTTTTGCGAGAATATTTAAAAATCTTGCGTGATAGAGATATACCGGTTGGCATTACTGCTTCGACCGGTATTGCTGCGACACACATGGGTGGCGTGACTATTCATTCATGGTCTGGCATTGGTGTTAAAGATTCACTTTCAGATGAAGATATTGAGGAAATTTCAGAGAAAAGTTTTGTAAGACCAAAAGTTGAGTCAGCGAAAGTA
>CAIRAF010000072.1 GCA_903876465.1 uncultured bacterium
GAAGACGGCATACGAGATAACGTGATGTGACTGGAGTTCAGACGTGTGCTCTTCCGATCTCCCCCAACCCGCTCCCCCCCCCTCTCCCCTCCGATACCAGACATCTTCTCATGGCCGGAGCTACTGGCTCAGGTAAATCTACACTTCTACATAAAATAATTACGACTCTCATCACAAATAATTCACCTGAGGACTTGAGACTAATATTAATTGATCCAAAAAGAGTTGAACTAACTCTATATAACAAAATCCCTCATCTGCTTACAGATGTAATTGTCGATCAAAAGAAAGCCGTGCTTGCTATGAAATGGGCGATAAAAGAAATAGATAGACGTTTTGATTTATTCAAGGAAGAAGATTGTAAGGACATTGCACAGTACAAAGGATCTGAAACCATGCCTCACATTTTGATAGTGATTGATGAGTTTTCCGATGTCATTCAGACATATCCTGAGGAAACTGAAAAAGAGGTTTTAAAAATTGCTGGCATAGGACATTCTGTCGGAGTGCATATAATAATCTCTACATCTCGACCAAGCACAAAAGTTTATACAAGGGCTATACAAGATGCATTTACTTCAAGAGTTGGTTTACAGACAGCCTCTGCAACAGATTCAAAACTTATCATTGGCACAGATAGTGCTTTTACATTACGTGGATCAGGCGATGTGCTTTTCCGTATAGGAATGAAGTACGTAATTCGTGGTCAGGTTGATGGTATCAACGAAAAAGAAATCAAGGATATCGTAAACTCATTACAGAATAAGTATAAGGAAGATGTCGAAGCTGTTGAGCCAATCTCAATATCTATATTTATGCTTGATGATGACGTAGGTAGCAGTGCTGACAGTTTATATGAGGAAGTAAAAGAGGTGGTCATGAAGGTTGGTAAAGTTTCAACTTCATATATACAAAGAAAATTTGGGATCGGTTATTCACGATCAGCTGGTCTCATGGATATGCTTGAACGAAGAGGTGTAATTGGTCCATCCAATGGTTCAAAGCCTAGAGTGGTAATAAAAAAGAAATAGGTTATGAAAAAAGATTTAAAAAATATTGAGTGCCCTGAATGTCACACATTAATACCGATTGACGAGGTCTTAATGCAACAACTAGAGTCAGGTCTAGAAGAAAAGTTTGAAAAGAAAGAAAAAGATGCTGTTAAAAAAGCTGAAGATAAATTTCAAATTGAATTAAAAGATAAGGATGCTCAAATAAAGGAGAAAGATTCTGCATTAAAAGAGGCACAAGATGCTCAGTTGAGTGCATTGAAAAAAGAAAGAGAAGCAGACGAGAAGATTAAAAATGTTGATCTAGAAATAGAAAAAAGACTTAAGACTGGAAAGGATAAAATGGAAGAGGAAATATCCAGAAGATATGCCGATACTTATAATCTTAAGGATCAAGAGAAACAGAAGAAGATGGATGATTTAGCAAAGCAACTTGATGATGCTAAAAGAAAATTAGAGTTAGGTTCGCAACAATTACAAGGAGAAGTTCAAGAATTAGATTTGGAAATTAATCTTAAGGAGACATTTCCTCAAGATATTATTGAGCCTATCGGAAAAGGAGTGCGTGGTGCTGATGTTAGACAAAAAGTTAGATCCAGTTCTGGAAAAGTTTGTGGGGTTATATTGTGGGAATCTAAAAGAGTTGCAAACTGGGGTAAGGATTGGATCCCCAAATTAAGAGAAAATCAGAGGGCTGAAGCGGCGCATATACCTGTTATAGTAAGTGCGGTTATGCCAGATGAAGCAAGTTCTGGGTTAGGACAAAAGGATGATGTCTGGATCTGTAAACCCGCTCTTGCGATCGGTTTAGCGCATGTATTGAGACGTAATCTTATTGAAGTTGCTTTAGCTAATACACGTTCTCAAAATCAAGGCACCTTAGCTGAGACTTTATATGAATACGTGACAAGTCATGAGTTTAGACAACAAGTTGAGTCTATGGTTGAAACTTATAAGGATATGAAATCTCACATAACTAAGGAAAGGGTTGCATATGAAAAATCATGGAAGATTCGAGATGCACAAGTAGACAAGATATTTATTGGCACAGCAAACATTATAGGTTCTATAGAAGGACGTTTAGGAAAAAATGCATTCAGTCCGGTAAAGGGTTTAGATTTACTTGAAAGTGGGGATATAAAAGAGGATCATGTAGAGAAATAAATATATGCTCAAACATATATCAAAAACACAATTCCTCGAATTTTTATTTTGTCCTAAAAACTTGTGGCTCAAAATACACCGCCCAGAATTGACGTGTAAATTCGAGTTGTCAGAATTTGAAAAGCACATTATTGAACAAGGTAATGAGGTTGAATCCTGTGCTCGCAACTTATTTACTAATGGAGTTGAAATCAAATCGACTGGTGAGGATGCTTGTAGAGATACTGAAAGACTTATGGCCTCAAAGGTTTCTACCATCTTCCAATCAACATTCATTGTTGACGGTTTTATTGCTCGAAATGATGCACTTTCATATAATAAAGAAAATGACTGTTGGGATCTATATGAAGTAAAAGGTACAAATACTTTAAAAGAGGGTGGTCCAGATCATGATCATATCGATGATGTTGCTTTTCAGGTCTCTGTTTTAAATAGAGCTAAAATTAAGATAGGAAAATATTATTTAGTTCATCTCAATAAGGATTATGTCAGGTTTGGAAATCTTGATTTTAAGGCATTATTACAAATTGAAGACCAGACTGATAAAGTTAACGAAAGACTTCCAAAAGTTGAAGCTGAAATGCATACAGCTAAAGAATATTTGAATCAGGATAAAGAACCAGTAGGGAATTGTGAATGCCTATATAAGACACGAAGAAATCACTGTACTACTTTCAAACACTCTAATTCACATGTTCCAGATTATTCAATTCACGACATCTCATACATAAGTACAAAAAAGATTGAATTTCTTATTGAGAATAATATTATTGATATTAATGATATTTCAGAAGATATAGAACTAACTGATAGACAGAGAAATCAAGTGACAGCCCACCAACGCCAGAAACCAGCTACTGATGTTAATGCAATAAAGGAGATACTGGATAAACTTAAATATCCATTGTATTTTCTTGATTATGAAGCATACGCACCTGCTATACCGATGTTCAATGGATATGGGCCATATAAGCGTGTTCCATTTCAATTTTCATTACATATTCTTAAGAGTCCTGAGTCTGAACCAGAACATGTTGATTTCCTGCACGAGGAGTTAACTGATCCTACTGAAAAAGTTGCTAAGTTATTAAGTGAGTATATATTACCTAATGGTTCAGTAATTGCATGGCACAAATCCTATGAGGCGGGTGTAAATAAGGAGATAGGTATGAGAATGCCTCAATATGCCAAAGTTTTCGAAAGGATAAATAGTGAGTTGTATGATCTAAAAGAGATTTTTAGTAATCAACTTTATGTACATCCTGATTTCAAAGGTAAATCGTCAATTAAGAAAGTTTTACCAGTCTTGCGTCCAGATCTACGTTATATAGACATAGAGATTCGTGAAGGTGGTCAAGCTGTCGATGCATGGTTAAACATGCTATCAAATGAGACATCAGTAGATGAAAAGAAGAAAATATTCTCTGACCTTAAGAAGTACTGTGGATTGGATACATATGCTATGTACGCTATCTGGAAGCATTTACATGAATTAATAAAGCAATAAGTATTTATGAAAGATCTGATCAAAGAAAAATACCTTATAATAATAACTGGAATTATGTTATTGATTGCTATTTCTAATAATCTTCCAAGTTGGTACTACGGACTTTTAAGAATGATTGTTACAGGTATTGCTATTTATAATATTACACTTGCATTTAAATTTAACAGAAAAATATGGTTGCTAGTGATGGTATATGTAGCAATATTATTTAATCCAATTTCCGTATTCTACTTATCTAAAGAAACGTGGGTACTTTATGATCTAATTACTGCAATTATTCTATTTATTTCAATTTTTAAACTTAACGATAAACACAAGCATAAGCCGATATTCATAAAAACTAAAACACTCAAAATTTCAGAGAAAATTGTTTGGTCAATTTTTATTGTTATTTTAGTACTAGGACTTTATGTTGGTACCTATCCGCATGGTCCATCTTGTGACGATGATCCTGAATCCTCCTGTGAAGATATGAGTAAGCTGAATATTCCTGACTGGGCAAAATACGTGAGATCGTATGGAATTGGATATTTACTTGTATTAGGAGTAGCTGGTTTTTATATTATGGCAACAGCTAAAAATCAAGAAGATAAAGAAGAATTCGAATCTAACAGAAAAAGACTAAAAAATGATATTCTAAAATCAATTGGTGGCGATTACATTCTTCAGTTTGATGAATTTAATTTAAAAGATTTAGAACCAATATTAAATTTAATTACACCCGAGACAATTACTCTTGCTAATAAGGTTGTCGATAAAAATTTCAAGGGCTATATAGAAACTCACCCACAAGAAAATCTAGTTAGGCTCACGTGTTTGCAATATTTTTTAGCAATCTACATTTTAGTTTCATACGACACATCGAAGGTAGGTGATTATTCGGTAGGTAAAAATGTCAAACTTAGAAAATTGATCGCTGAGCATAATGGATTAGGAGGTGATCCAAAATTGGCACATTTAGATTTTTGTATGGGATCTTGTGGCATTGAAGCACAACACTTGGCCTTAACAGGTAAATTAATGTCGCAATAGTTAGTTATGAACATCTACCTCGACGTCAACGGTGTATTACTTGAGCAAAATCTTACGCCTGCTATTGGCGTCACGGCATTTCTAGAACGAGCGCTTGCGAAGGGGAATGTTTATTGGCTCACCAGTCATTGTAAGGGCGACACCACCCCAGTGCTCGCTTACCTGGAACGCATGCTCCCACCGGAAGCATATGAGCTCACGAAGCAAATCAAGCCAACGAACTGGGATGTGCTCAAGACTGACGGTATTGATTTTAGTGAGGATTTCCTGTGGTTTGATGATAATTTATTTGAATCAGAGAAAAGGGTATTGGCGAAACATGGGTGTGAAGGAAAGTTTGTGTTGATTGATTTGAAGGGGAATGCGCGGCAATTGGAAGCATTTAGGTTTTAAGATATAAACCTGGGTAAGACGAAACGCCCCTTAGGGCGTTTCAAAACTGCTCATACTTCGGTGACGGCACACGCCACTTACTTGCATTAAGCTCCATATGAGACTTACGTATCTATAATGCTAGTACCTTGAAACATAAATGTCAACTGCACTTTCCACAGCCATATCAGTAGATATGTACCTTATGTATTGAATTTATCACGCGGAAACTTGATAGATTTTTCTATTTTCAAAAGATTATAGAGATTATCTTTTCCATATACATATCGTCCATATATACAATTTGCTGCCACGTCCGCTATTTGAAGCATCTTACATTGTCTTGAGTCCATATATTGCATATATATGTTTCTCGTTACACCCCACTCGGCATATGCCTTAATTTTGATATATTCACTGAGAGAATTGATTGATTTTACTTTTATTGAATGGTTATCGAGGATAATCTCAAGATCAGTCGAATCATTTTTTATAATAGGTTTTATCAGGTGTTGAAATATGTAGTTATAGATGAGATTCTTATCTTCAAAAAGTTTTGTATTATTGATATGTTTTTTATCTACGACAATATAGGATATACGATGATCGTCAAAGATATTAAGCTTATTTATGATGTCTTGTTTTTGTGGAAAACTAAGCTTTGATGCTTTAATTTCAGGAATATTAGATTTTGCACAGAAATGTTTAACGATATTTTTGATTCGATTTTGTTTTTTGGCAACAATAAGAGCAATGACGAAGAAACGTTCTCCGTTTTCACCAAGGTCACCAGATTCATCTACATATATATCTGCCATGGCGACAATTATATTCCTTTTTCATAGAAATAAAAGTTTTGCTATAATTAGCGTCATGGACCCAGACCTCTCACAAGTCCCACCTCCAGAAGACATCGTAGAACCAACACCTGCTCCAGTAGCAGAACCAGTCTTAGAACCCATTCCAACCCCTATTGAAGAACCAGCCACTACCTCGCCACAGCCTATAGAACCTCCTCCAGTCGTTTCGACCCCTGTTCCTGTAGAAAGTCAAAATGAGGCTCCGCAAACGCCTACGCCAATTTTTGTTAATCCTGCGCCAGCGCCAGTTCCAGCGCCATTCAACCCACATTCGGCAGAGAGAATTGATTATTTGAATAACGTACTTCGACCGAAAGCGATAGCGGTACGACATGCCAAGGTGGCGGAGCATTTGGATCGACTGGTTGCTCATGCTCGAGAGAAGGGGAGCATCGATCATAAGGAAGTAAGATTATTACTCATCGTAGGCAAAGCAACTGCAACTAAGTACCTCACGACATTAGTTGAACAAGGCAGATTGGTGCGTGAAGAAAAGATTGGGGGACATCATGATGTGAGGTATCACGCGGTGTAAAAAAGCACTGCACCCTCGAAAGAGTGCAGTGTGCGCAAATCTAAAATCATTGTTTTTTGAATGGGCCAACAACGACGCTATACGACGAATGAAGTGGATATCCCAGTTGCTTTTCAGCTTCCGGTGTAACCGACAACGAATCCATTTTCCCTTTGAGGACATATCGCAATCCGTTGCTATCAACAAATCCTGTTCCACTTTCGCCGCCACGTGATTTATACATGATGGTGAAATAAGACAAACCATTTGAACTTGCCGACCAGCCAAGAACATGAACATCTTCACCACTCACAATTGACCGAATAGTCTTGGTCTCATTGAGAGGTGAGATATCGATTATTTTCAGATTTTCCTTTTTCTCTCTATCACCTGTGTAGAATGATTTAATCATTTGAGGATGTGTTCCAACTTTGCAAAGCACAGCATCAAAGCCGGCGTCGCGGTAGTTGGGGATGTTTTGTTCGTCTGGCATAAATCCTTCAATGCCGCAGTCGACGAGGTGTCCTTCGAGAGGGCGGAGCTTACGGATAGCATATTGATTGCTCATGCCATTGTTTTCAATACTGAAGATGTGTGCACTGGTTATCAGTTGTGTTCCATTTGAACCAGTGAAGACCGTTCCACTACCAGCGACGGAGGAAACACCAGAGTCTGGATTGAAACGATAAATGAGCACCGGAATTGAACCTGGCAGAACATCATTCGTCGTCACTTTTCCGATAATGTATTGCTCCAGTTCATTCTCAGTTGTGGCGACCTGCTCGTCCGCGTTGACCGTATTTGGTTTTGCGTGCGTTTGTATGTAGATGAGGCCAAGACAGATTGCCCCAATGATGACTAAAATAGCCAAGACAGTTTTCCTGAATTGACGCTCTTTTTTGAGCTCGTGTCGATTACGTTCATTTTTATTCTTCACAAGTACTTTCCTTGGTTGATGTTTAAAATTACACTAACATTTATTTAGTGTTGTGTCAAATATTATTTAATCACGCACTGTAACTTTCACCCCGCACACTCGTCTTTAGTGATATGAAATCATACCACTCCAATATTGAAAAACTTACGATAGAAAATACTGACTTCCGCCAAGTGCTTTACACGGCGCCTCATAGTCAACTAGTCATCATGTCATTACTTCCGAGCGAAGACATTGGCATGGAGGTTCACGCACATGTCGATCAATTTTTCCGCTTCGAAGCAGGAACGGGTAAGGCTATAATTAATGGCAAAGTGTTTAATTTCAGAACAGGCGACGTGGCCATAGTTCCCGCTGGAGCCGAACATAATTTCATCAATA
>CAIRAF010000073.1 GCA_903876465.1 uncultured bacterium
ATATATCTAATCTGAAGTCAAAGAGACGCAGAGATGGACAACTCGGAACGATTATTAGTTATTAGAGAGCGCCTAAAAACCCTACTGGATAGCTGATGATTTTGTTTCGTCAGTTTGTCCAATGGGGTTTTGTTCTTTTCAACCTAAGTAATCTCATTTAGCTGCAATGTCTCAGCGGCTGATTGGGGTAACTTAGTAATAACTAGCAGCCCCTGAAAAAGCTAGCTAGCTGGTGAGCTGGACAATGTACACCTGCAAATGACAACAAAATTTGCACGTTGCTTCCCAATTGGCGACGGAAAGATGGCCTGTGAGTATCATAATGGGAATTGGATAGTCTTCCCAATAAGTGAAGATAATGAGACCAAAAATGAGAAAACCTCCATTAAGGAGGAATCTCAAGAAGAATAACGTAGCAGTTTTTCTTTCGCACTTAAGACCTTTCGGGGTCTTTTGTGTTTTAAATTATAACACTTACTGTAGTCAGAGATACTAGCTTTATGGGGATAAAGTGTCAAGCATTTTCTTTAGGTGTAAACTCAAAATTATCAGTCGGATTATCATACCTGAATATCTCAAATAAAGGCTTTCCTTGTGCAATTGGATCCCTGTTCCATACACTATCGGATATGTGGAAATATACATTCGGATCGTTTAAGGGTATTTTATACGTGTAAACAGGGTCAATTCCTTGAGAATTAGTTACTTTCCATTCGCCACTTACACGTGAAATTGCAAATTCAAAACCTCTTGCTTTACCATCAAATGTAATTGGTAGTATGAAATCTTCCGGTGTTATAGTGGGATTTATTTGTAATTCAAAAATATCTAATGTACGAATCACAAAACGTACAAGATGTAATGATGGAAAATCGTGCAATGTCGGTAAGTTTCTTTTTGAATCAACTTTACCACTCTCGTCTTTAAGATGTGATACTCCAGATCTGTAATGGTACGAAAACTCATGAACACCCTTCTCAAGATTAAATTGGCTTACAATCCCATCTTTATCATGAACCCCAGTAATCACAGGGATTCCACGAATATCTGGGAATACTATTTTTAAGTAAAATTCACCTCTTGAATCCGTTGGATTAGCCACATTGAAGATACGGTAATAATTGCCTACGGTATCTTTAATAAAAAATCTTTTGAAAACTAATTTATTCATTACTATAAGTAACAATTTTCTCGTTTAATATTGCACATTCAGTGAAAAATAAAACTAGGTATGCAAAATTTGTAGCAATTAAAAGCGGAAATTCGTATTTTATGGGCTTCTGTTTATGGATGATCTTTGCGTTTCTAAGAAGTCGACCACAATTCAAGCCAATTACCAAATCCTTGCTTACGCCATAACGCGCTAATTTTGTTTTATCGTCGATCAAAGTACTTAATTTTCCGCCTAGAGCATTCTTAGTTTTTAATTCAGGGTCTAAATTTAATACGTTATCGAGAAGTGTGACAGATTCCGTTACAAGGCCATGTGCGTCACTGGACTCATACTTAGCCTGAATTAATTCAAGTGATGAGGCAATATGCTTGATAGATTCAATCTCAGATATCTGCTTTATTAACCAAAGTGGAACTAAACGTTTTTCCTCAATTTTATTCTTGAGAGCATTTTTCGCTGAGGAGAAGGCGACCTTTGAGTAATAAAAACTACCAGATAAAATATACCTCCCAGTTTTATAAGAGAAAATACCCTTCTCGATTTCTTCATGAAATGGTCCTATTGTATTAACGATTTCTTCGACGTCCTCTCCCATCATTTGTCGAAATTTTCTTTTTTCAGTTTTAGAACTAAAGTGATCTAGGAAACTACGGATCATGATCGAGTCAACACCAACTTCATAAAAAACGTTTACACACTCCGATATCCAGTCAATAATTTCTGATTCTGTAAACGTAGTCAGACCAGCTTGAGTGAACGCCTCAAGTTTCTTAATTTTTTGCATTACTTGTTCAATTTGACTGCTATTCATAACTTATTTCCTCTTTTTACCACCTTTCCTCCCCGGCACACCCATTTTCTCTTCCAACTTAAAAAGCTCATCACGTATGAGTGCTGCAGTCTCAAAGTCGAGCGCTTGCACAGCTTCAGCCATAGCTTCCTCCTTCATACGATACAACTTCTTTGGATCGGTCTTGGCGAGTTCTTCATCGATGGCGACGAGTGCGTTGACGGCCTTGTCATGCTCAGTGCGCAACTGGTCGGTGATGTCGTGAATAGCCTTGATGATGGTGGTTGGGGTGATGCCATGCTTGGTCTTGTAGGCGACTTGAATGGCGCGACGACGATCGGTTTCGCGGATGGCATTCTTCATGGAGTCGGTCATGTTGTCGGCATAGAGGATGACGCGACCAGCGGAGTTACGTGCCGCACGACCGATAGTCTGGATGAGACTGGTCTCTGAGCGGAGGAAGCCTTCTTTATCAGCATCGAGGATACCGATGAGAGACACTTCAGGCAGATCCAGTCCTTCACGGAGCAAGTTGACGCCGACGATGATATCGTACTTCCCTCTGCGGAAATCTGTCAGGATATTGATGCGCTCGATCGTTTTGATATCACTGTGGAGGTATGACGCTTTTATCTTCTTTTCTTTGAGGTATTCAGATAGATCCTCAGCCATTTTCTTGGTGAGAGTTGTTGCAATGACACGGAAACCGCTCTTGATAGTCTTTTCCGCTTCTTCGATGAAGTCGAATATCTGACCCTTGTAGCCACTCGCTGTATTTTCACGGATAGGTTTGATATCAACCACTGGATCGATGAGACCGGTCGGACGGATGACTTGCTCGACCACATTTTGTGACTCAGCTACTTCATATTTGCCTGGCGTTGCTGAGGTATAAATCATCGGACCGACACGTTCGAGGAACTCGGGGAATTTGAGCGGTCTATTGTCCTTGGCAGACGGCAAACGGAAACCATGCTCGATGAGAGTCTCTTTGCGTGAAGCATCGCCGGCATACATGCCATTGAGCTGTGGAATGGTGACATGCGACTCATCGATAACGGTCAGGAAGTCTGGCTTACCGTCTTTGTCTTTTGGAAAATATGCCAGCAAACTATCTGGTGCTTCACCAGGCATCTTGCCACTGAAATGACGTGAATAGTTCTCGATACCGTTGGTATAGCCGATCTCCTTGATCATTGAAAGGTCATACTTCACACGACGCTTGAGACGCTCTGCTTCGAGCATCTTGCCTCCCTTTTCGAGTACTTTGAGTCTATCTACCAGCTCAGCTTGGATGGTCTTATACGCTTTTGCACTCTGTTCATCAGAAGAAATGAAATGCTTGGCTGGGAAAATGAAGATAGCTTCATGAGATGCACGTACTGAACGACTGACTGGATCGAGTTCGGTGATGAGTGAGATAACCGCTTCGCCTTTGGCATTGGTATCATACTCAATACGATAAATCGTCTTTTCATTGACAGGCATAACTTCGAGCATGTTGCCGATAGCGCGGAAATTGCCTGATTTCAAATCGGCTGTTGTTCTTTCAAAATGAATGTCGATCAGTTTGCGGATGAGCTCAGCACGAGAAAGTTCCATGCCGATTTTGAGTTTGAGATTCACCTTTTCATATTCCTCAGGACTACCCAAACCGTAAATACAAGAAACCGATGCCACGATGATGACATCTTTTCTTGTTAAGAGAGCTTGTGTTGAAGCGTGGCGAAGTCTTTCAATTTCTTCATTGATCATAGCTTCCTTCTCAATGTAAGTGTCACTTGAAGGTATGTAGGCTTCCGGCTGGTAATAATCGTAATAAGAAACGAAATAGTGAACGGCATTATGAGGAAAAAATTCGCGGTACTCCTGGGCCAGCTGTGCGGCCAGGGTTTTGTTATGCGCAATGACGAGGGTTGGTTTGTTGAACTGAGTTATGACATTAGCCGCCGTAAAGGTCTTGCCTGAACCAGTGACACCGAGCAAGGTTTGCTTGGTAAAACCCTTCTTGAGGCCATCCACGAGGCCTGAAATAGCCTTTGGTTGATCACCAGCAGGTTTGTAGGGTGTTGCGAGTTGAAAGAGGGGTTTGGCAGACATCGTATGACAATAGTACGATAAATATGGCCTTTTGGCGAGGATTTCAGCAATAAAAAAGACGGCACCGATTGCTCGACGCCGACTTGTGTGAACCCTACAATTAACGATTGGGAACGGCGGCGCGACTATTGTCGTTGCACTGCCACTCGATAACTGTACCTAATTCACAAAATTTGACTATTTAATGATTATACACTTTATTTACAAAGTGTCAATGGTATGGGTTGTAGCATATTTGTTATAATACTGCACAATATGACTATATTTCTCATTATCTTGGCAGCTCTCCTCATGATCCCTGGCATCATCGCAATTGCTTTCATGCTACCCGGTGTTCCCTATCTTTTTATTATTGCTCTCATCTATGGTTTTATCGATCACTTCAATCGTCTTTCCCTCAAAGAATTAGCGGTACTCGGTGTACTTGCGGTAATTTCTATCATAGTTGATCAGTCAGCCGGACTTATCGCTGCGAGATATGGCGGCGCTCGTGGTAAAACTTTTCTCTACGGAATAGCTGGCGCTATTGTTGGCACTTTCATGCTTCCGCTTTTTGGTGGATTCATCGGACTCTTCATCGGAATTATTATTGGTGAATTGATCAGAAAGCGCAGTCACGCCGAAGCAATCAAGGCGGCGACCGCTGGGGTTATTGGTTCAATAACTGGTATAACTATTAATATTTTTATTGGGGTTGTTTTCCTAACACTTTTCTTGGTGTTTGTGATACGATAATTTTTGTCCGGTAGACTATCAAACTGAATGGTCTTCACTTGATGGTTGGTAGGGGGGTATATGACATGGTGAACACGGATATCTTCTATTCGTGTTCACCTAATTTTTATTTAATTTTAGATTCTTCAAGAAACTTTTTCGATGAGTTGGGAGTAGTCCATGCTTCTTAATCGCCTCATAATGAGAACGTGTTCCATATCCCTTATGTTTCTCGAATCCATATTTGGAATGTTTCTTGGCAAGTAAATTCATTTTTCTATCTCGCAAGACTTTGGCACAAATAGAGGCAAGTGCTATGACTAATTCTTTTTCATCACCTTTTATAATTGTTTTTTGATTAACGAATTCAGGTGGAGCTTTAAGTCCGCCGTCAAGAAGAACTCCAGCTTTGCGTGGATCAATACGTAATCCGTTGAGTGAAATTTTTAAAGCATTTTTGATTGCAAACGATAATCCTTTTGTATCTATTACTTTCTCACTTTGAAATGTAACAGCGTAATCGACAAGACCCAACTTTTGAGTTTTTTGAATAATATCGAACCAACCTTCCCTTTGCTGTTCAGTTAATTGTTTTGACTCCTTGACTCCACGAAATATTTTGCGAATTTTAGGTAAATTTTTAATTGAAATACAGAAAGCGCTGACAGCAACTGGACCAGCAATAGGTCCACGACCGACTTCGTCTATGCCGATGAGGAATTGCGGTCTTATCTTAATATTTAAGGATTTCATTAATAAGATGATGATACAATATATATAAATAAAAAACCTCGTCCGCATAATCTAGAATAATCTGCGAACGAGGTCGTGCATGTCGATTGTGCCGTGTTTGGCTAGTCGCAGTTATGCGACATAGCTACCCGTCGTAGTCTTGGTGGGCTATTACCCCGCCAACAAACTGATAGGCCGAAGATCCTCACCATAGGGATGATTGGTATCCGCGTATTACTCATACCGAGCATAAAGCTCGTCACGGCGCTCGCACTAATCGGCACTATACCACTCCTTAAACCAACGTCAAACTTTCAATTTTGCTTTACAAACTGTAAACTAAGCATATGACTGCCCGCTTCTCCCACCTCCACACCCACTCTCATTATTCCCTCCTCTCAGCCTTGCCGAAAGTTGATGATCTAGTCGACAAAGCCAAAGAGTTTGGCATGACCGCATTGGCTCTCACAGACAATGGTAATCTCTATGGCGCCATAGAATTCTACAAGACTGCTAAGAAAGCCGGTATCAAACCTATTATTGGTGTTGATTTCTTCGTCGCTGTGCGTGGTCGCAAGGATATGCAAGCCGGTATTGATAATCGTCGAACACGCCTCGTTCTTCTAGCTATGAATGAAAAGGGTTATCAAAACCTAATTCAACTTGTTACACTTTCCCACCTTGAAGGCTTCTACTATAAACCTCGTATCGATCGTGAACTTATTGAAAAATATAATGAAGGACTTATATGTATTTCGCCTTCATTTTCTGGTGAGATCGTTCAAGCTCTCAAAGGACGTAATCAAGATAATGCCAAGGAAATTGCCAGCTTTTATAAAAAAATCTTTGGTGGAAAAAATGCCGAAGAAAATCGACTATACATTGAAATAACTCATCATCCTGAACTCGACGGTCACGAGGCGAACATGAAAACACTTGCTGACTTTGCCAAACAAGAAAATATTCCAATAATGGCTGCTCATGACGTTTACTACATGGTGCCAGATGACCGACTTGCTCGTGAGACTCTTGTTCGTGTGAACAGTCACAATGATGCTTCAGATCGCATTTCAGACAATGACGAAGACGATTTCTCATTTATTTCACCTGAACGTGCAGAGGAATTATTTCAAGACTCACCAGAAGCTCTCGATAATACTGCAAAGATAGTTGAGCGTTGTAATTTTGAAATGGAATTGGGTAAATGGGTCTTCCCAGCTTTCGTCGTTGAAAGTGGACGCACACCAGATGATGAACTCAAATATCTAGTTTTTGAAGGTTTCGCTAAACGTAATGTTGAGAAAACTCCTGACATGATCAAGCGTGCCGAATATGAACTAAAGGTCATCCGTGACAAAGGTTATGCACCTTACTTCCTCGTAGTGGCTGACATGCTCCGCTATGCTCGCGAAAATAATATTCTTTCTAACATTCGTGGATCCGTTTCTGGTTCTCTTGTCACTTTCTTGGCTGGTATTACCAATATTGATCCAATCAAATACGAAATTCCTTTTGAACGTTTCCTAAACCCAGATCGTCCATCACCTCCTGATATAGATATGGACTATGCCGATGACCGACGTGATGAAATCATTGACTATGTCCGCAGAAAATATGGTGCAGACAAAGTAGCCCAGATCGGAACATTCGGAACAATGGCCGCTCGTGGTTCAGTTCGTGACGTGGCGCGTGCTCTCGGTTTTCCTGTAGCAACTGGTGATCGTATTTCCAAAATAATCCCTATGGGTTCACAAGGTTTTCCTATGACTATTGAACGAGCTCTTGCAGAAACACCAGAGCTCAAAACTGCCTATGATTCTGAACCAGACACACGACGCATCATTGATCTTGCCAAGAAAATTGAAGGTTGTGCAAGACATATCGGTGTTCATGCCGCTGGAGTTGTCATTTCGCCAACTGCTCTCACCGACTATACTCCACTCCAGTTCGATCCAAAGGGTGAAGGTAAAATTATTAGTCAGTATGATATGTATTCAATCGAAGAGGCCGGTCTTCTTAAATTCGACTTCCTTGGTCTCAAAAACCTAACTATAATCGCAGACACTATTGATCGCATCAAGAAAATTGAAAATGTAGTTGTCGATTACGATACTATTCCAGTTGATGATAAACCTACTTTCGAAATGCTGGCTCGTGGAGAAACGGCTGACCTCTTTCAATTGAACGGTGATGGTATGACTCGCTTTTTGAAGGATTTGAAACCAACAACAATCCACGATATCAATGCCATGGTGGCCCTATATCGTCCTGGTCCTATGGGATTTATTCCTGATTATATTGCACGTAAAAATGATCCTTCTATCATCAAGTATCTCGACCCTATGCTTGAGAAAATCTTAGATAAGACCTACGGCATTCTCGTTTACCAAGATGACCTTCTCATGATGGCTCACAATATTGCTGGTTATAGTTGGGGTGAAGTTGATAAATTCCGTAAAGCCGTTGGTAAGAAAATTCCCGAGGAAATGGCCAAACAAAAAGAGAAGTTTATTGAAGGTTGTATTAGTCACAGTAAATGGTCTCCAAAGAAAGCCAAAGAGGTCTGGAAATGGATTGAGCCTTTCGCTGCTTACGGATTCAATAAAGCTCACTCAGTGTCATATGGACGTATCGCATATATAACAGCCTATCTAAAAGCTCATTTTCCTGAGATATATCTGTCAGCTGTTCTTTCATCAGAATCTGGCGAGGTAGAGAAAGTGGCCGAAACAATTGAGGAATGTAAGCGTATGAACATTCCAGTATTACCACCTGATGTTAATGAAAGTTTTAGTCAGTTTACGGTGATCAAGGAAGGCGATAAATCTCGTATCCGTTTTGGACTCGTGACCATCAAGAACTTTGGTCAAGGTATCGCCACCGCCATTATTGAGAATCGTAAGAAGGACGGTAAATTCAAATCTCTCGCTGATTTCCTTGAACGTATCAAAGATAGAAATTTAAATAAGAAATCACTCGAATCCCTCATCAAAGCTGGTGCCCTCGATTGTTTTGGTGAAGATCGCGGAATTATGTTGGCCAATCTCGATTTACTTCTTGCATTCAATAAGGAAAGTGGGGCTGGTCACAGTGATCAAACTTCCCTTTTTGGAATGATGAGTGACAGTGCTTCAGTTCCTCAATTGAAATTACTTCCTGCGCCACCTATTGATATGCGCGACCGACTGGCCTGGGAAAAGGAGCTTCTTGGTTTGTATCTTTCAGGCCATCCCCTGGAAAAATATCGCGCTCAAATTACTAAGGGCGATATTGATATTAAAAAAGCATTGGAAACAAAGAAAGATGGCGATGCTGTGATACTTGCTGTCATCGTCACAGCTATTCGTCCAATTCAAACTAAGAAGAATGAAACTATGGCTTTCATGACCGTGGCAGACTTTTCTGGTTCTGCGGAAGTAGTGGTTTTTCCAAGAAACTATAAGGAATCTACCGCATTACTTCAAATTGATAAGTGTATAGCAATCAAAGCAACACTAAATAGCAGGAATGATGAGAGAGGCTTTGTTTTGGAGAGAGCTAAGGGATTATAAATATTTGGATACACAATAATTCTTGGAAATGCTATATTTATCTCACTAATATCTAATTAATACGCGCAAACCACTAAAGCCATGAACTCACAATTAGAAAACCTAGCCCATATCCGTCACACACTCGCTCACCTCATGGCTGCAGCAGTACTTGAACTCTATCCTGATGCCAAGCCAACTATTGGCCCAGCTATAGACAATGGCTTCTATTACGATTATGAATTCGGCAACAATCCCGATGTCACACCAAACAAACCTACTGAAAAGGAATTGAAAGATATTGAAAAGCGCATGCGTAAGCTTCTTCCATCATGGAAAGAAATGTCTGGCAAAGAAGTCAGTGAAGCTGAAGCCCGCGAAGCCTTCAAGGGCAATCCGTACAAACTTGAACTTATTTCAGACATCATCGCCAAGGGTGAAAAGATCACTCTCTACACAGCCGGAAAATTTACTGACCTTTGTCGTGGAGGCCACTCGGATTCGCCTGCAAAGGATATTCCTGTAGACTGTTTCAAACTCTCTCGTATCGCCGGCGCCTATTGGAAAGGTAGTGAAGAAAATACACAACTCACTCGTATCTATGGTCTGGCCTTTGAAACTAAGACTGAACTCGATACTTATGAGAACATGATGAAAGAAGCAGAAAAAAGAGATCACAAAAAACTTGGACGCGATCTCGACCTTTTCACACTATCACCTCTTGTTGGTCCTGGACTTCCACTTCTCAAACCAAAAGGCATGGCTATTCGCCGACAGATAGAGGCTTACCTCTGGGAATTACATCGTGATAAAGGTTACGAATGGGTTTGGACACCTCATATAGCCAAAGAGGAACTCTATGTAACTTCAGGACACGCGGCCAAGTTCGGTAATGAACTATTCCGTGTCACAGGTAAAGAAGAAAATTTCATATTGAAGCCAATGAATTGTCCCCACCACATGCAGATCTTTGCTGACAATCAATTTTCATATCGCGACATGCCTGTGCGCTATTTTGAACCTGCTACAGTTTATCGTGATGAGAAAAGTGGTCAGCTAGGTGGACTCACCCGCGTTCGTGCTATAACTCAAGATGATGGGCACCTCTTCTGTCGCGTCTCACAGATTCAACAAGAGGTTGGTACTATTGTTGGTATCATTCGCCAGTTTTATACAACCATGAATCTGATGAATGAATATTGGGTTAGCCTCTCAGTTCGCGGAGATGATCGAAGTAAATATCTTGGTACTGACGAAGCATGGGAAAAGGCTGAGAGCGCTCTTGAGCAAGCCGCTATTGCCAATAAGCTTAATTATAAGAAGGTTGTTGGTGAAGCTGCCTTCTATGGTCCAAAGCTCGACTTTATGTTCAAGGATGCTATTGGTCGTGAATGGCAGTTGGCTACTATTCAATGTGACTTCAATCTTCCAGAGCGTTTTGATCTCTTCTTCACCAACGAAAAAAGTGAAAAGGAACGTCCTGTAGTTATTCACCGCGCTATTTCTGGTTCACTTGAAAGATTCATGGGTATTTTGATCGAACATTATAGTGGTAATTTCCCTCTTTGGATTGCTCCAGTTCAAGTTGCAGTCATACCAGTTGGTGAAGCTCATGTAGAAGAAGCCAAAAAAGTTAATGAACTCCTCCGCTCAAAAATGATCCGCACAGAATTTGATAGTTCAGACAATGGCTTTGGTAAAAAGATTCGTAATGCCAAGAACGCTCGTATTCCATACACTATCATCATTGGCGATAAAGATATGGAAGTTAAAAAAGTTACCCTCGAGAGTCGTGACAAAGGCCAGATTGGTCAACTTACTGCCGAAGAGGTACTTATAAAACTTGAGGAAGAAATTAAAGAGAGGAAGTAAAAGTTATCTCAATAATTATCGATTGAATCCTCTAACAATAAAGGGTGTTTTGCTCGACATTTCCTTCTCAGTTAGCAACGATTCATCCATAAGATGACGTGGGATGCGTATAACGACTGAAACTATATCTTGCTTCTCGATATCTCCGACTACATGTCGACAAAGATATTTTCTCTCAGTGGCATCTGGTCTATTTTCGCTGAAGTCTATTTCTTCAACCTTTATATTATCTGTCTTAAAACCAATAATTGTCTTACCAAATGCTACAGCAATTCTTACGGGACCAGGAGCCTGACCTTCAGCAAAGGCGATTTTAATACCTTCAGGGACTGGTAATGTTGCATTTGCGTAATGATATTCATCTTCATCTGCTATATGTAGTTTTTTATCTGAATTAAGAGTATCTAAAACTCTACTTAACTTTTCGACTCTCACAAGACAATTTTCTTGTCTCATCTTTTCATACAGTTCATTGGCATTATCAGTATATTCAATATGTAAATCCTCCCTCATACTTTTAAGAAGATCTGACAATTTTTCTCTAATAACCGCTTCGTCAGCTTCAGTCGAAGATTCAAGTTCTAGAGCAACCGCAAGCGAATGAGGAATGTGTTCAGCTGTTTCTTTTTTTGATCCTTCCATAGACATCATTTATAACATAAATTACTACATAACAAAAACCCCCATCTCTGGGGGCTTTTGTTGTTATAGTCGCTATACCCTATTTAGACATTATTTGGAGTCTCACACCCGCTCTAGACCATCATCAATCATCTTAAATCTTTGGACGATTGAAGATGAGATAAAGTACTGTAGCAAAGAGGACGAGAATAACGAGTATCGCTACCCAACCCCAAGGAATATTCTGAAGTGAGAAGAGAGCTGCTGCAGATTGGCCATTATTTGATTGATTTGTTGTTGCAGATGTAACAGTCGTATTTGTCGTAGTACGAGCTATGTTAGAACCTGCTGGACGACCAACTGCGAGTGAGTTAGTACATGCACGAGTACCAGTCTTTCCATCAGCAGATGTAACAGAGACTATGGCACTCTTTTGTCCGTTAGTATCATAATATTTAATTACAGTACTACCTGTTCCAGAGAGTCCGTCAGTACCAGACCATGAGTATGTGTATGGCGCTGCACCTCCTGTTACTTCAACTGACCAAGTGATTGGCTGATTGATAGTAGCGTTAGCTGGATCAGCGTAACATCCGATATCGAGTCCACTGTTATTATTACTTACAGAAGTATTATTAACGTATGTATTATTGTAATAACCAGTTTGATATCCATATCCTGTAACATTGACCTGTGATCCACAACTCTGTGTGACCGTCTGACCATTATAAGTAACAGTGACAATAGCAGTCTTTACACCAGGAGTGTTATACGCCATAGAGATAGTTTGTCCGTAACCGAAGAGGCTATCAGTACCTGACCATGAGTATGAGTAACCACCGGCATAATAATTGCCATAGGTTGTATATTGTCCACTGATATTTACACTAGCTGTCCAAGTAACAACTGTTCCAACATTTGTATATGAAGCATTAGGAACACATGAGACCTGAAGATTATTGTAATAATTTGTAGGAGGATAATAGACAGGAGGATTGTAAACTGGAGGATTATATACTGGTGGGTTGTTTACTGGTGGATAATAATTATTGTTATTACCATAAACAGTAACACTTCCACTACATGAAGCAGACTTTGTCTGATTACCAGAAGTGACGGTTAGATTTGCACTCTCATTACCGCTTGTGTAATAAGCACGAGAAATAGAAGGTCCACTTCCAGAAAGTCCATCAGAACCTGACCATGTATAACTGTATGATCCTGTACCACCGTAAACATTTGAAACCCAAGTAGCACTATCACCCGCCTGTATTGTAAGAGGCTGAGGATAACACTGAACTTGGAGAGGAGGTGTCTGTGCTTGGTACACAGGGACAATTACTGGTGGGTAATAGTCCTGACAACCACCATAACCACACGCACTAGCTGTAGAAGGTTGTGCAATACCAACGATGAAAACCAATGCTAGAGAAAGCACAATGGTTCCAATGATGTATGTTTTATTTGAGTAATTCATATAATTAAAGCCGTACAGCCCCCAAGTCACTTACAGTGGCTTAATAGAGCCTTCAAGCTAGTTTGATTATCTAATAGAATACGCCTATAACAAGTCGTATACCTTACACTATACACTATATAGTTAATTTGTCAAGTACCCCCCAAAGAACTTACTGTGCCGAGGGCCGGGATTGAACCGGCGACCACTCCCTCTTCAGGGGAATGCTCTACCACTGAGCTACCTCGGCGATTTGGTTATCTTATGCGAAAACTACTTATTGAGCAAATCTTTCAATGACTGTGCTGCGCTACTAGCTGAGTTCAATTCACCACTCATACTTGTAAGAGAACTTAATGAACCCAACATAACATTTACGTATGGCTGAATTGCATAATATGCTCCAAAACTCAAAACTATAATGACGACCCAATATGCGTATCGGAGAATCGATGCTACTCGTGCTGACCTGCGCATACTGATGAGAATTTTATTATTCTCTTCTGAAAGCTTATAGGTTCGCTCAAGTAACGATTTTTCCTCTGGCGTCATGAAAAATACTATAGCAGATTTATATTCAGTAGGAAAGTATGATAATCTCAAGGTATTGCCCCCGTAGTTCAACGGATAGAACAACTCCGTCCTAAGGAGTGGATGTAGGTTCAATTCCTGCCGAGGGCACAAGATTTCAGTCGCAAACTTCAATTCAAGCAAATAAAAAGCGCGCAGTAATATTTATTACAACGCGCTGAATCGTGGGGATCGGATATTCAACAGAGACTTCCTCGCAGGAAAGCATTTATCTGATGAAATATCCGATCCTTAAAATGAGTTAGTCGGAGCCCGTTTCTTCGTCTGGTCTCGCAAAAATGTACACGCGACCTTCAGAAGGATAAACTATCTGACCTTTTTCCTCCCCTTGGAGATGATCCTTAGCCTGGATTATATTCCCCGACAAAGCACTTAAATCAATACCTGCGCTTGGGGGCGAACCGGGAGTTACTCTGCAACGTCTAGCTGTAGCACTCATAATTTTGTGTGGTTTTATAATGAACTGCTTTTGTTCTCACTCCACCCGTCTAACGGCTTGGATAAACAAAACGGACTCCCTTCTTTCGTTGGGAGCCCGTTTTTGTAGCTAATCTCGAGATTCGTTACAAAGGCTGGCTTCCAACAACACCCGCGTAAAATAGCACGGATGATGTCATGAGGACGGTCTTTGTAATGATTGATTTCATATGTTTATAGTAGCACCTAGTTAATTCTTCTTCAAGATGGCTTTCATTGAGGCTGTGTATATCTCGTTTTCACCCATTCCATAGTGCTCTATAAGATCATCTGGCGTACCTGACTGGCCAAACTGATCTCTAACACCAATAAATTCAATATGTACTGGATAGTTATTTGCGAGGCATTCAGCAACCGCTGAGCCCATTCCGCCGTGAATCTGATGCTCTTCTACAGTGACAATAGAACCTGCATCACGAGCAAGTTTAATAATTGTATTTTCATCCAATGGCTTGATTGTCGATAAATTTACTACAGCAACTCTCTTTCCTTCTTTGTCTAATTTCTTTGCAACTTTAATAGCTTTATGAAGAAGTGCGCCTGTGACAATGATACCAACGTCGAGTTTTGTGTCCTTACTTCCAGATTTTCTAGTATCAAAAAATATATGAGCTTTCCCTATTTCAAATGGTGTTTCGTCAGTGGTAATAATAGGTGTCTTCTCACGTGCTAAACGAATATAGGTCGGTGAATCAGTCTTGGACGATGCAATTGTTGCTTTACGAGCTTC
>CAIRAF010000074.1 GCA_903876465.1 uncultured bacterium
CTGGATAAAGTATTATCGCGAGCATGGATACCCGTTGACCAATATAACAGATGGTTTGGCAGAGGATGATTGGGCTGGTTATAAAAAGATGACCGACAAGCTTGGTAAGAAAATCCAAATTGTTGGTGATGATTTATTTGTCACAAATATTGAAAGACTAGGAAAAGGTATTAAAGAAGGCATTGCAAATTCGATTCTTATTAAATTAAATCAGATTGGTACAGTCTCGGAAACTATTGATGCGGTAAATCTCGCAAAGAAAGCTGGATACACTTCTATTATTTCACACCGTTCAGGAGAAACCGAAGACACAACTATAGCTGACTTCGCAGTTGGTACAGGTGCAGGACAAATTAAAACTGGTTCACTCTCACGTACAGATCGTGTAGCAAAATATAATCAGCTTCTTCGAATTGAAGAGCAACTCGACAAGAAAGCAGTTTATCCAGGAAGAAAAGTATTTGGAAAATAAATAAGCAATAAGATTACACTAAAGCAAACCTGCAAACAATAGACAGTGGAGTTTTATTTTTAATCGTTATCCCCAGAAAATAGGCACTTGTGCACAGTTTGTACACAGTTTTATCCACATTTAGGTCTTGTACCTATTGCTAGCTTTTTTATTAAGTCCATAATTAAACTAGGTTACCAAATCATTTTATTGAGAAGATCCTTAACTCATTATCTTGGATCCACAAAAAATATTCGGCCATGCCGAAAATCGGATACCACATTGTACTTTTGGAATTCTTCCTCAGTCAATGAAATGAATAGCCTACCCTATGGCACAAAATCCCCTCCGGGGGATTTTGTGCGTATGTATAAGTTATACACTATTGAGTGTATAACTCTATTGTCAAATAAGAAATTTAGGAGCATACTGGAATAGAAACAACAACAGGAGAATAAATGAAACTGATTCTATATTTGGTGTCATTGTTCACTCGTCACATCCCTTTTGGATATGAGGTTCCTGGTAAAGGATTCTTTTATGGAAAACCATCTGGGAAATAAAACGACGGCTCGCGCATTTAGGCGGGCTGTTTTTTATCCTAAATTAACTAAACATGAAAAATAGAACATGATACAATAATGCCCTATGAAAAATACCCAGAAAACAACAATTCTTATAGTCCTAGACGGCTGGGGCTATCGTGTAGAAACCAAAAATAACGCTATTGCAGAGTCCAAAAAGCCTTTTTTTGATCTTATTTGGAATACTTATCCTCACTCACTCCTTAAGGCATCCGGAAATGCTGTTGGCCTCCCTGAGGGCCAAATGGGCAATAGTGAAGTCGGTCACACAACCATTGGTGCTGGGGCCATTATTGATACCGACCTTGTACGTATAGATAAAGCTATTGCCGATGGTGATTTTGAAAAAAGTCCAGCGATACAGGATCTTTTCACTCACGTTAAAAAATATGATTCTACACTACACGTTCAAGGACTAGTATCACCTGGTGGAGTTCATAGTCACCAAGAACACCTTTACGCTTTTTTGAAACTAGCCAAAATTAATAATGTGCCCCAGGTAGCTATCCATGTATTCACCGATGGTCGTGATACTCCGCCACAAAGTGCTTCATCCTTTCTAAAGACTTTGGAAGCTGTTCTCGCTGAACTCAACATAGATGAGCCTGCTGATAAACCTCGTTTCTTTATAGCAACGATATCGGGTCGTTATTTCGCCATGGACCGTGACCATAACTGGGATCGTCTAGCGCAAACCGAAAAGGCGCTCTTTGAATGTGAGGGCAATGTTTGTGCTATCAAGCCTTCAGCGTATCTTGAAGAACAGTATAAAGAAGGAAAAAATGACGAACTCCTCGAACCAACTGTTTGTGCTACACCAGAAGGTTCTGGCTGTGCTATCGAGAAAGATGACGCTGTCTTCTTCTTCAACTTTCGTGCTGATCGCGCTCGCATGCTTTCAGAAAAACTCATAGCAATGGCAAAAGATGAAAATATTATGTTTGTTACACTTACAGAATATTCAAGTGACTTTGCTTGTGAAGTCGTCTTCCCACCCATGAAGATTGATACGACACTAGGCCAAGAAGTTGCCAAGGCTGGTCTTGATCAAGCCCATATCGCAGAGACAGAGAAATTTGCTCATGCTACTTACTTTTTGAATGGTGGTCGTGAAGCTCCTTACAAAGGTGAACGCGATATTCTCCTGCCAAGTCGTAAAGATGTGAAGACTCACGATCAAGCGCCTGAAATGCGAGCCGAGGCCATCGCGGACGCTGTTATAGAAGAAATTAAAAAGAATACACCATTCGTCTTTGTTAATTTTGCTAACCCAGATATGGTTGGCCATACCGCGAATGTGCCAGCTATTATCAAAGCTGTAGAAGTGGTTGATACGCAATTGAAGCGTGTTATCACAGCTCTTACAGAAGCTGGTGGACAAGCTATTATCATCGCCGATCATGGTAATGCCGAGATCAATATTGATCCGATTACTGGAACCAAACATACTTCGCATACAACGAGTCCTGTTCCATGTATTTTGACATCACATGAATATACACTGAATGATGGCGGTCTTTCGGATGTGGCACCGACCATTCTCGCTCTCCTTGGCATTCCAAAACCAAAGGAAATGACAGGCGTGAGTTTGTTGAAGTAAGGAATCTTATATAAAAAATTGTTTGAAAACACAAAAGCCCCGTAAAGGGGCTTTGAGTAAGCATTGTTGGGCCACGACCGGGATAGACTCCCGTTTAGATATCCACCAATCGAGATAACTCGATACCATAAGTTTATCTAAACAAATAATTCTGTCAAGATTTACTGTTTCTCTCTAAACCATGGATATCACGGGGATTGAACCCGTAACTATCTGTTGCTTAAGCAAATAGTTGGCACCAGCCGATACCCTTTCACGGAAGAAGTTCTTCCGTGAAAATATTTTACCAGTACTCAATAAAATTCTGATGAAATATAAATTAAGGAACAGTAAAATCTTCACCGTAAATTACCGAGGAAACATTTAAAAACTTTGTTTGTACCTTAATTGAAACTTTATTTTGAAAATAGTTTCTGATAATACTTGCAGAACACCCAAACTCCGGTACCAACACATCTCCTTCTAGAAAATAATCCTTCACCGCCATCAGTGCGACAGTTGAAAGACATGACTCAGCATTCATATTTCCTTGAATTCGCCATTCTTTGCGAGTGACGCTATCTGAGTATGAAATTGCTGACTCAATAACCACGTATGAAAATACGAGCACATAAAAAGTCATCATGACAACTGTAACGACTGCAATATAACCTCGTCGATTATTATGAAGAATAAGCATCTTGTATTTCATGGATTAACAATGAATTATGGATATGAATAGTCATAGAAAAATATAGAAAACTTGATATAAGAATTGATAATAAAGCAGAATAAATAATTAACTCAATCAATGTCATTCCCCTTTGCGACCTGTCTCTTTTAAGGTTTTTTGATAGACGAATCATTTTATTTAAAAGATATTTGATAAATTACTGGCGCTGTACCAGCAAGAACATAGATATAATTGCCATCACAAGTCATTCTTTGAGGTGCTACGGGCAATGAAAATGCCAAAGTGGATGATGTCGAATATTCACCATCATAAATTTGAAATTCCTTATTAATTTGTCGTGTAGCAAGATATACATGTGAACGATCACTTACAATTCCATAAACCCCGCCAGAAACATCAATGCCAGAATATTTTGAAAAATTTAAAATAGACGATGTGCCAAAATGAAAGGCTTCCAAAGCATTTGTAATATTATACCCACCACTGGTTCGTCCGAAATTCAAATTATTTTCAAACAATGAAATTGCCCTTCCTTCTTGCCGATTCCAACCTGACGGAGAAAATGAATTTATTTGTACTGGTTTATTAGGGTTAGACACATCGACTAAACGAAGTTGACCCTGATCAGAACCTGCTAAATATGCCAAATTATCTTGCACCCATATATCATTTATCTTGGTATTTGTTTCTAAACCACCAATTTTATTAGGTACTGAGGGATTTGAAACATTGATAATGTTAAACTCTTCGCCATCCCATTTCTCAGTGCCAAGAAATATATTACCTTTATTATAAAATATACTACTGCCAAATGCCGGTGTTGCAGTAGCAAATGGTAATGAGAGTTTGAACTTTTTTTCCAAAACAAGGGAGTCCAATGAATCAATACGTATAATATGCAACTGTGCCGACGCACTCGTTGCTGCCCCAAATAGGTGATTTCCTGCTAGAGCAATTGCTTGAATACCGGGGCCAATGTTTATTGAAGAAAGTAATTTTGGTTTTGATATATCCTTAATATCAATAACCAAGATGTCAGGATCTGAGACTATTGTCGAATCAGTGGAAATGTATGCGACCCCATTCCTTATTTGAAAATCTGTTATAGGCAATAACGGATCAATTGGTAAAGAAATGGGTGTTATTTTAATTGAAGAAGTTGAAATTGAATAAGAAAGAAATTCGTACGAACCAACAACAGAATGATTGAAGTAATCAACTGAACATATTGGTGTACCAGCTGCATCCTCAATATTCGAGGCTGTTAATTCCTTTACTTTTGTAAACAATATTGACGATGAGGCACTATCTTTGTCAGTAAGAAATATATTCTGCTCAATACGATCGTCTCCGTATGGCTTGATTGAAACGGTAGTTAAATTCTGATTTGCTATATAATCTAAAAGTAATTTATTTCGACTTTTTGCATGAAAAAATATGGAACTAGCTTCTAGAGAATTATCACTTATTAGTAATATAAAAAGTGAGGAAAGAGCTAATGCTACCAAAATATCGATTAGTATTAATCCTCTGTAGCGATTTGGACTATACATATCAGTGCTGAAGAGCTTTTGAAACATCGTATATTGGCATCATGATAGATATTGCTATACTTCCAACAATACATCCTATTCCGATCATCATGATTGGTTCAATAAGTGCAGTAAGGCGTTTTAGACTTTGTTCAATATCACGATCAATAATATCGGCAGATCGAACAAGTGATGTTCCAAGGGTTCCAGAGGCTTCACCAGCACCAATAAGTGGAGCTATGTGATTGGGAATATTTTTCATTCTAGAAAATACAGAGAGAAGCGAGGAACCATGAGACAATGATTTTGTCTGGCTTGTAAATATTTTTCTTAAAGGAATAAGTGGTATATTCTTGGTTGAATAGATATATGAATCGACAATATTCATCCCTGAGGTAGCCAAACTCCCCAACGAACGCAAGGTCAATGATAAGCAGTAATATCTAAATAATTTACCCAAGAGTGGTACGCGCAATAGTATTGTATGACACAATATTTTAATGAAATATGAGCGTTTGTATAAAATGATAAATAGCAAAATAAATACACTTAATATTATTAAAATATAAAGACCATATGAAACAATATGTTCAGAAACAAACATCATCACTCTTGTCATTAGAGGCAATGATACATGCAAGCTTTTTAATAAAGGAGTAATCTGAGGCATTACTCCTCTCATAAGACCCAGTGTTAGTATTAATGCAAAAATTAATATAACGACTGGATATGCCAGTGCACCTGTACAAGTTTTTATTAGAGAATCTTCCCTTTCTAAAATATTCCTAGCTAAAATCAAAGCATGTGGAATGTTTCCTGAACGCTCCCCCTGTTCTATTAGGCCAATAATTGATGGTGAAAATGATGCATGTTTGCCTAAACTCTTTGAGAAAAGATTTCCCCTTTCTACATCAACTCTTACTGACATGATTATAGATTTTTGTTTTTTCTTAAACACGGCCCCTACAGCATCTAAGGCAGTGTATAAGGCAAGACCTGCTGAGATGTACAGTTCAATATTTTCAAGAAAAAGTATTTTTGTTCGACGCTTCATATGATATCGGGTAATACTAACTATGAGTGTAGTGCATCAAGTATTTCCGACTCTGTTGTCACTCCCCATTCAACTTTTTCCATACCATCGTCAAACATTGTTCTAAATCCACATGACCTTGCATATTCATAATATGCTGAAACCGGTTCTTTGCGAGTAATGAGTTCTCTCATGCCCTGATCCACTTCAAATATTTCAGCAATACTAGAACGACCAATGTATCCGATGTATCTGCAATATTCACAACCATCAGAGTTACATTTTTCACAAATATTTCTAACCAATCTTTGTGCAATTACCAAAGACAAAGTTGAAGCCAAGAGATATGGATCTACACCCATATCAATAAGACGTGGTATAGCATCTAAAGCTGAATTGGTATGAAGTGTTGAAAGAACTAGGTGTCCTGTCAAAGCAGTATGAATAGCCACTCTGGCTGTTTCCTGATCACGTATTTCACCTACCATTATCACATCTGGGTCTTGTCTCAAGGCTGACCGAAGTCCAGTAGCAAAATTTACCCCATGATGTTGATGTATGTGGATTTGTCGTACGCCTGGTATCTCGTACTCTACAGGATCTTCAAGAGTAATTATTGATATTGGTTGACCCACTTTTAGAGAAAGACAACCATGTAATGTTGTAGTTTTTCCAGAACCGGTCGGACCAGTTACAAGGATCAGTCCATGATCTTTCTTGAGCGCATTATCAATAAGTCGCACATGATCGGGAATAAAACCAAGACTAGCAAATGATACACCTGAAGAAACCTCAGCAGGTAAAAGTCTGATAACAGCGTTCTCACCATGATAAGTTGGCATAAATGAGATGCGGATATTGTAAGGTGATCCGTGAATGTTATTTCTCCATCTTCCATCTTGAGGAACAGCGTGAATATCTGTACGAGCACCAGATAAAATCTTTAGACGTGCAATTAATTCATCATGTAGAGATCTTGAGATGAGACCACCGTCTTCCATAAAGCCATCAATACGCAGCCTTATATGAATATACTCAGACTCCGGATCAATGTGTATATCAGAAGCACGTAAAGTTATGGCTTGATTAAAAATATTGTCGACGGCTTCAGTTGCAGTTGAATATTGATGAATTATTTTCATTCACACACAATAACAAACAAGAATGAAGTAATGATGAAAAAAATATCAAATTACTATGAATTCTATACTTTCCTACCTCTTACCAATTCCCCTGCATATCTAACAAGGATAATAGACGCTGTGGCACAGAATATTCCTAGTGACCAACCAGCAATAACATCAGAAACCCAATGGACATTGAGAACGATGCGGGAAAGACCAATAGCGACTGTTAAGAGTACACATAGAACAATAAATAATTCTCTCCAGACCCAATTGGATATCTTTGGTGCAAATAGATAAGCACAAGCGAACAAAAACGCCGCAGCCATAGTTGCATGACCTGAAGGAAAACTTGGATCAGTAAGAAGTTGCAGAGCATTGTCTGGTCGAGGGCGTAAGAAAAATTCTTTCATAAACGTAAACGCACCGAAAGCAGATATGACAGAAAGCAAAATGATGATGGCAGAGCGCCAACGTCCATGGAACATAAATATTGCACCTATGATAATACTTGCCACTAATGGCACACCGACAGCCCCTATAGTACTTATCCATTGTGCACTAGCAATCATAAGTGAATTGATATTGGTATTCATAAATTGATTTACCCAAATATCAAAATTGGCCATAAAAGAAGTATTAGCCAATGCATCTCTAATCATGAGAGAAAGTACGACAAGTGATATGACATTAATAATTAAAGCAAATAATTCATATCGTCGAAAAATATGAAAACGTATATTGATGAATCGATACCCCCAAATAATCAAACCACTAAAGATAACAGCACCAACGACCGCACGACCAAAATATCCAGCAGCTGCTTCGAAACCGAAACTAAACAAATAACCAAGTAGTATAGAAGGTATTACCCACAAAGTTGCACCGATGATATTGAAAATCCAAAATCTCGCATGAGTTGTACTACTTGTACCGACAAGAAATGGCATAAGTGCACGTGTAACCGGACTTAGACGACCAATGATCATTGCCTTTCCTGTATGTTTTTCGAGAAGGCCCTGGGCTTTAGTAATGTGCTCATCACGAATGAAAAAATATGGCCTAAACCTATCTATAAGATGAATCCCGTATCTTCTGCCTAGATAGAATCCAATGGCGTCACCTATAATTGCTGCTGACAAACAAACTGCGATTAAAATCCAAATATTGAGAATGCCAGTATGGGCCAAGAAACCACCAGCTATTATGGCAACGTGGCCAGGAACAAGAGTGCCTACAAGCGGAAATCCTTCTAAAACAATAGCTAAGAACAGAATGGGATAACCACCAAAGGCTATAATATTGCTTATATTATCTGAAAAAACAGTCAGAAAATGAAGTACTGAACTATAATGCATAGTAAAGATAATTATAGCATGTTACAATAATTTCATTACATGAACCTATTATATATTTAATTAAAAACACCCATGAAAAACGTAACTATATATTCAACACCCACTTGTACATATTGCAACATGGCAAAGTCATTCTTTAAGGCAAACAATGTTGCTTTTACTGAATACAATGTCGCCTCTGATCTTGAAAAGCGTCGTGAAATGATCGACAAGACTGGCCAAATGGGAGTGCCTGTTATAGATATTGGTAGTGAAGTTATCGTAGGATTCGATGAGGCAAGAATAAAGACTGCTTTAGGAATTTAGACACTAACTAGATACCGATGAACTGCAACAATCCTTGCCACCAGGAGGATTTTTCTGCAGAAGTAGAAGTTGCTTGTTTGCTGGAACTTGCAGTGTTTGAATTGTCGATAATAACCGCTACAGACTCACCTTCCTTGACTGCGTGATACTTCTCACGTAGTTCAGCTTCTATTCCCTCTGTAGTTGATAACTGCGCTATAGAAGCAGATAGAGAGCTTTGTTGATGCTGTAAATCAGCAAGTTCAGTTTGAGCCTGTGAAAGTCTCTGTCCGGCCAACATAGCTTTCTCGTGAATACCCAATCCTCCACGAATAAGTGAAAACAAAATTATGCATGCCAATACAATACCTATTGGAGAATAGAAAAGACGTTTCCACGGAGACCTGTTGCCGGATTTCATACTTCACAGTATACTACAGCCACTATGCTATTTCATCAAAAATCACAAAAAGCGTTCAGGGTTGGATTCATGGTTTTGAGTATTCTAGTTATTATCAGTATGATGTTATTGTATTTCCCAATTTGGAGGCAGTAGAAAAAAGAGCCCACAGGGCTCTTTTTTATTGAATTATTTGTAGTATTAATTGTCACCTGACCTCATCATCTTCACGAAGACATCCTGTGGAATAATAACCGCACCATGTTCCTTCAAACGAGCACGACCTTCCTTTTGTTTTAACAGAATATCCCTTTATAATTTTGTGGTGGTTTTATGTTGCATTTTTGACTATTAATGTGTATTGGGCGACTATTTTCTTATGTAAACATTTGATTTATTAAAAACAAGTATTTAAAAATAAAAAATAATGGGACGTTACATCAACTCAGATTATA
>CAIRAF010000075.1 GCA_903876465.1 uncultured bacterium
CTAGTCCGCGGGAGAAGACTCGAACTTCCATGCCCGAATGGGCGCTACCACCTCAAGGTAGTGCGTCTACCAATTTCGCCACCCGCGGATTTAAAGGAACTTGCACACTATAGCTGAAAAGTGTCTATTTATCAATAAAAAAGGAAGCAGTAAAGCTTCCTTATGCAAAACCTCGAAATGTTTAGATTATGCCATACCCAAGGCAAAGTAGTCGATTTCGCGTAAATCAAGTGGCTTTTTTATTTCCGCTTGATAAACAGACTCAGCAGCAGCAATTGGACCTTCGATGATTTGGTTAATTTCTTGAGACGTGAACGGAGGCCAGTCGCAGCGAACTGCTAATATACCAAATCGATTCTTTGGCACTTCATATAACTCCGGTCCAATGCCTTTCAAGAATTGACCAGTGGCACCAGATCCGAGTTGCTGATGTGTTGCTCCACAATTATCTGGAGTGACTGTTGCAGGACAGCAATATCCTGTCGGACATTGATTACATACTGATGATGTAGCATTCATAATTTTTAAATAACCACAATTTAATCTAACTATATTCCTCTCCCAAAACAAAAACAAGCCCGTATTGTGGACTTGTTTTCTACATTCGTATTAAAATTATTTTGCTTCTGCTGGAACCTCTTCCTTCTCTCCGACCTTTGTTCCTTTCTTAACAACGTCAGTGGCAACAACCTCATCTGGATACTTGGCATCCATAACACGACGCATCTTACGACGAATTTCTTTGGCTGCTTGATCGCGGACGAAATAGAGTTTTGCACGGCGAACCTTTGAACGACGGATGAGTTCTACCTCATCGATCATTGGTGAATAGAGTGGAAAAATGCGTTCAACACCAATACCATCAATAACTTTACGAACAGTGAAAGTGGCACCGGCTTCATTGCCATGCTTGTGTGACAAAACGAGTCCTTCAAAAGCCTGGAGACGGAATTTACCTTTATCTTCTTCAATCTTCTGCCAAACACGAACAAGGTCACCTGTGTGAATGTCGAGTTTCTTGCGGGCTTCTGCGTTAATTGTGGTGATTACCTTGGTTGCCATAGTGGAAAGAGCTTATCATATAGAGAATAAAGAATCAAGAATAAAGGCGGTTTTGAGAAAAAAGGGGCCAGACTGGTAGGGTCTGGCTTGAACTAAACTGGATGTGAAATTTAATCAATCAGCCGTCAAATAATCAGGGAGCACTTCATCTTCATTGACACCTTTTTGTTGGGGCGTCTGCAATGACGTAGAGCTAACTGCGATCATCGACTGAAAATTTGGACAATGTTGTTTGGTCTTAACAAAACAACAGCGAAACCGTAGGCAACTTTCACATGGTTTATGTTCCATAAAGATCGTCTCTTTTTTCTAATTCAGTGTAATTGTAGACCCATTAACAGTAGTAGCAAATGATAAATGTGGATATCTTTTACGCCACCACCCCGTCCTTCCTTCCTGCCTTTGATCTATCAGTAGGTGTCAAAAACTTTTTACGTAAACGAACGTTAATCGGAGTGATTTCCAAATATTCATCTTCACGCATCAGTTCCAAACCACGTTCAATAGTGAGCTCATAGTGAGGTACGAGCATGAGAGCCTCATCCTTACCTGATGAACGCATATTACTCATAGCCTTACCTTTACATGGATTCACATCCATATCATCACCCTTTGACGTATCACCGACAACCATACCTTCATAGACTTCAACTGCAGGACCGATAAAGAGACGTCCACGATCTTGGAGATTCCAGAGAGAGAAACCGAGAGACTTTCCAGATACCATAGAAGTCATAGAACCAGTCTCACGCTTTTCGATAGCGCCAGCATAAGGTTTGAAATCAATAAAACGACTAGCGAGAATTCCCTCACCTTTTGTATCAATAACGAAAACGTTGCGATAACCAAGCAAACCACAACAAGCCGAGTAACGGAATTGAAATAATAAAATTTTTAATGCTCCCTCCGGAGAGAAAATAAATAATAGCCGCTTCGGAAAGAATTATTGATGCGGTCC
>CAIRAF010000076.1 GCA_903876465.1 uncultured bacterium
CAATCTGAGCTCCTAGAGACAGGTTCTCAAGTCCTGGTGGGCCCACCAGAAAAGCAAACCCTCATCAGCAATGGTGGGGGTTTTGTTTTTTGAGCGTTACTTTAGGTAACGCTTGGGTGAGTATTAGTTCCAGTCATATGAATTTAATTCCTGGAGACTGTCCCTAACTTCCTCCCCATATGAATGAGCAATTCTAAATTGACCTTCTTCAATGGCTTGTTTTTTTCTTAAATTTTCTCTTACCTTTGGATCCATTGGTAGCCTCAATGCTGCCTCTGTGAATGGGCTTAGAGGCTTTAAAAGGGAAGGATCTTTTTCGGCCATTTTTGGAAAGTTAAGATAGTTACCTCTTGCACTTACTCTTTGCTCCTCCAAATTTATTCCTAGCTTACTAATTTTTATTTTTAATTTTTCTAAATCTTGTTGGCGAAGATCTTTGGAAGCCTTTGTATTAAGGAGGGCATCCAGTAGGCAAGAGGAGGGGTCAATCGCTAAAATTTTCTCAGCCATAGATTCTTCGTTTATTACAGGTTTGCCACGCTCAGAGACTGGTGGCGGTGGAATTAGTAAGCCGCTGCATTTAGCGCCTGCTATGGCTATAAAGCTTTTTAGAGCATTTGCCCTAATGATTACGTAACTTTCATCAACTGCCACTTCAAGTTTTTTGAGCTCAATTGTTTTCTTGGCAATTTCTTCCTCAAGTACACCCACTTTATATACTGGGATAACTGTATACACATAGACAATAACTGCAGTAAGGAGCAAACCAAATTGTGATAAGTTGCTTAGCCACAGGAGCCATATTGGCAAACCCCCTTGTTCTCTTTTAAAGAATGGTTTTTGGCTTTTGCTGCATTCAGGGTTATTTTCCATAATTTGATGAAGTTAATAGCTGATGTCATCCTAGAGTATTTCATGAAAATTAACCATTGTTTGTTGTGATTAAACTAATCAAATGAGTACTAATGAAAAATCACTAGAACAGATTCTTCAAGAATCCAGAGAAATTCATACTTGGACTATTTCAAGTTTAGATGGTATACCCTTTCCAGTTAATAAAAGGTTGCTGATATCTATTGCTGCTTTTGATGTTGTTTTAGATCACTTCACAGGAATTACGGCTTTAATTGAAAAGCGAGTCTATGGTGCTGCATTTGCTTTAGCTCGACCTTTGTTCGAGACTTTTGTTCGGGCTGTTTGGCTAAAGGATTGCGGGACAGATCAGGATCTCCTTGCGTTTGAGCGCGATGAGTTTTCCAGGAAATTTGGAGAAGCTTTAAAAGATATTGAGCAATTAGAGTCTTTTAAGAGTGGGGCGCTATCCAATCTAAAGAAACAGGCTTGGTCAGCAATGAGTAGCTACACCCATGGAGGGTTTCAGCAGATTGCAAGAAGGGTTAAAGGTAAGACTATTGACTCTAACTACACGGATGAAGAAATTATTGAGGTTTTAAGGCTTTCACAAGCATTTGCCTTGATGGCATTCATACAGATTGTTTTGGTTTCGGGCAGGAGGGACTTAGAGAAACTGGCAATCCAAAAACTATATGAGACTGGTTTGTTTCTGAAAAAGAGCTTGTAGTATCCCCCGTCAAGCCGACATTCCTAAAGTGTTGTTTTCTGCCTTTGCTCGATAGTCTCTAGGCGATATTCTGCCAAGGGAACTGTGTGGTCTTTCTTCGTTATAAATCGTGATCCAGTTTTCTGTAATTTCAC
>CAIRAF010000077.1 GCA_903876465.1 uncultured bacterium
CTAATTAAAATGAATATCATCTGGAAAATTTATCCACATACAAGAAAACGAGCCTTATTTGAAATAAGACCTAAATCGTCAAAATAACTGGAATAACCATCGGTCTCTTAGCCGTCTTCTGTAAAAGATATTTTTGCACAGCGTCAGTAATATTATCTTTAACAATATCAAGATTGAGTGGATTCATGCCTTTAGTTGAAGCATCTGCTGTCTCACGTATGAGTAGGCGTACTTCATGAAGGAGCTCCTGAGATTCGCGTAGATAGACGAAACCACGTGAGATTATATCAGGTGACTTTTTGAGTTTACCAGTTTGTGCATTCATGATACCAAAGATGATAAAGATACCATCTTGAGCAAGAGCCTGACGATCACGGATAACGACATCCTGAACATCGCCAACAGAGAAGCCATCAACAAGAACAAGTCCAGAAGCCGCTTTTTCTTTCAATTTGACGAGCTTTGTACCACCATTTTGAATTTCGATGAGATTTCCATTATCTGGAACAACGACATCAGATTCTGTAAGACCATTGGCTTCTTTGGCAATATCACAGTGCGCGCGCAACATATAGTGATAACCGTGTAGAGGCATAAAGAATTTTGGTTTGATAGCACGGTGGATCCAAGCTGTTTCATCACGATTAGCATGACCAGACGAATGAACGTCAGCAATACGATAGTGAAGAATTTTGGCACCTTGTCGTGAAAGATTATCCTTAAGTTTCTGAACAGCGCGTTCATTTCCTGGAACAACAGATGAAGAAAGCACAACTGTGTCACGTGGTGTGAGCTTGATCTTGGCGTGTGTCTTTTGAGACATACGAACAAGAGCTGAGAAGTCATTGGCTTGAGCACCAGTTGAAATAATAACAATACGATCTGGAGGATAATTATCAATATCATCAACAGAAATAATCGTTTCCTTTTTTGCTTTGAGCAAACCAAGATGTTTACAGATTTCAATATTTTGTTTCAAACTACGACCTTCAACAATAACTTTTTTGCCATATAGCTCGGCGAATTCCACAATTTTCAAAAGACGCTCGAGAAGTGATGAGAAAGTGGCAATGATAAGGCGACCCTGCATATTTTTGATAATAAGCTCAAGGTTTTTGTGAACCGTCTTTTCTGGCAAAGAAAAACCAGGGTTCTCAACGTTAGTTGAATCCGCCATGAGGATAAGAACATTACTTGGTCCAGCTGGTCCATTGACGATAGGGAATGCACGTTCGTATTCACCAACTTCTTCGGCTGTAGGAACTCCGTCGACGTGATCAAGTTTAAGGTCACCGGTATGAACAATAGAACCAAAAGGAGTTTCAATGATGACACCCATGGCGTCAGGAATAGTATGAGTAACTGCAAAGAATCGTACTTTGAGCTGACCAACAGTGATGGTTGAATTTTTTTCAACAACCTGAATATCAAGCTTTGGAACGTGAGCAAATTCTTCTTGTCTCTTTGAAATCAAAACTGAAGTCAAAAGGCGAGTGTAGAGCTTTGGATTGCCAATACGAGGCATGATGTAAGGAATACCACCGATATGATCAAGGTGACCGTGAGTGATGATAACTGCACGTATTTTGTCTTGGCGTTCCTCGAGATACTTTGTATTTGGCAAAATAAAGTCGATACCTGGTGTATCATCATCTTTGAATTGGAAACCAATATCAATAACAACTATATCGTCACCATATTGAATGGCGGTCATGTTCTTACCAATTTCTTCCACGCCACCTAGTGGAATTATGCGGATAGAATCTGCTGCAAGAGCAGGGATAACATCACCCTCACGCTTCATTACAGGCTTATTTGGACCACGGCGGAATGAACGAGCTGCATCAGGACGAACTATATTCATACGCGTGCCAGCAACGTGTTTATCGGGTAGTGGGGCATGTTTGGCGGTAATGTTTGATTGAGGATGAGCTCTGAACTGGCTTGTTGCGGGCCTTCTGAATGGAGCAACTTTACGTGCACCACGACCAAGGACTATACGATGTCCATTTGCGTCTATTGTTTGTTGTGGTTTTGGTGCAAAAGCACCTGGAATTGATGAGGAAGTTACAGTATTTGGTTTATCTGTACGAATAATACGTGTTTTATTAAAACGATTGTGAAAAGGTCTACGTGGTCCAGGATTTAATGGTGGACGAGCCTGATTGTTATTTGGTTTATTATTTTCGTTGTTCATTTGTTTTAGTGAGTGAATACATTCCATACTTTTTCTGTCTCTATATACCAGTCGATGACTGAGTCCCAATGATCAGAAGGAATGCTTATGGAGTCTAGGTGGACACCAGAAAGAGTTTTGGGAACTGCGTATATAAAATCTGGTGAGTATAGAAATACCGCTGGCATATCTTTCTGAATAAATTGATTGAGTTTATTGTAGTCAGATATGAGGGTTGTTGAGCTAGTTGTACTACGGATATCAGCAAGTAAAGCATCAACTTTACTATTTGTATAAAGGGAAATATTGAGACCTGGTGAATTTCTTTGTGATGAATCCCAGAATGCAAATAGATCACGATCTTTACCTATTTGTTGACCAAATAAGAGTGCGTCATATTTGCGTGTACGAATAACATTTTGGTATAGGTCTGATGCATCGAATATCTGAACATTTACATTAGCTCCGAGTGCCGTCCATTGATTTTTAAGAATTTTTGCTGTCGCAACAAGATCTGGAGAATCAACGGTATAAATATCAAAAGATATAGTAGTAGAAGCAACCTTTGCTTTAGAAGATTTTTTCTCGTAAACGCCGAGAGGATTTTTGGACCAGCCGTTCTTTTGGAGTAGAGCTTGAGCTCCAGATATATCAGCAGTTGGTGAGTTGGTTGTTGAAGCACTTTGCAATCCTACATCTCCAAATAATGAATCCGGTATCGGTCCATATACAGGCTCGCCATATCCATACAATACTGATTTGATGATGGCAGAACGGTCAGTAGCCATAGTGAGAGCGGTACGAACGATCGGGTCTGCTAATACAGGAGCCTGACTTTGATTAAAAAATACACCGAAAATACGTGGGAGGGGAGTCTGAAGTATTGTATATCCCTGTGCAGTGTTTGTTTGTAGATCTGAGGCTGCTTTAGGATCGATAGAAGGCAAACTATCGATAGAACCAGAATTCAAGGCTTCAAGAGCCTTTTCTTGATTTGAAAAAAAGTTCAGAGTAATAGTTTTTATGTTTGGATGCGCAGAGTAGTATCCACTCCAAGCGGTTAGGCTATATGAAGTTGGTATACCACTTCCATCTCGACTGATTGAACCAATCTTATATGGTCCAGTGCCTACTGGCTGGATATTGTATTGGCTGAAAATAAATTGATCGTCACTAACATTATTCCATATATGTTTTGGAATAATGCCTGTGGTCGTATTTGCTATGAAGCCGTTATATGGTTGCTTGAGGATGAATTGAATTTCCGTTGGAGAGACAACTTTAATGATGACATTTGCCCAATCTGCTTGGTGTGGACTTTTGAGCACAGGGTCTTGTATTTTTTGTATAGTAAAAGCTACGTCGTCTGCTGTTAGAGGTTGGCCATCTTGGAAAGGTACATTGTTTTTTATTATAAAATCATACGTAAGTCCATCAGCAGATATTGTCCATGAACGAGCAATGTCTGGTGTAAATGATCCGTCAACGTATTTCGTTAAGCCCGAATAGACTAGTGTATCTATATCTCTATCGACATCAGATACGGCCAGAACAGGATTGATTGTACGTGGTAGACCTATTTCTCCTTCGCGTAAGTTGCCACCAAAAGCTGGGATTTCCTTTTTAAAATAGGAACTGACGTTATATGCAAGGATAATAGCTGAAACGCATGCGGTGATAACGAGAATGGAGAAAACAGCCTTCTCTGTAGCGGAGAATTTATGAATATATCCCAATATATGATTACCGCGTTTCAGGCGGAATTCTTTGTGTTTTTTTTCAATCACGAAAGAGATCTAAAGCTAAATAAGATTAAACTAAATAAGATTGATGAGGGCTGATATAGCAAATAGGACGGCGATGATGATAGTCCCAATAAAAAGCCACTTTTCCGAACCTCTCCGAGTGTGATATGCAGAACTCAAATTATCGTTGCCGCCAAAGGCGCCACCGATTTGCGCACCTGTACGTTGAAGCAGTATGAATGCAATCAAAAGCACAGACAGGAGTATGTTTACATACGGGAGGAGAGACTTCATTACGTGAGAATATAGCATAACTAGGTTTTATCTGCAAGACCATGTGTGTGCTATAATGATGCCTCATGCGTCGCCTATTCATTTACTTTATCGTCCTGATTATATTTTGCGGAATTATTTTCGCGGGGTATGTATTCATATCAAATTTCACTTATACGAGGCATATCACGCTCCCACCACAATTATTGGCCTCTTCTACTGATTCCTCGTCTACTACGACTGATTCAACAATAGGTTCCACTTTTAATGCTTTCGGAATGAATGATTTAGCTTCTTCTGATCCTGCTTCTTCTACAGTAGATACATCACTTTGGTTATCCTATAGCAATCAAGAACTTGGTTTTTCACTTCGCTATCCTAGAGATGCAGTAGTTAATACAGATACGCCCAACAGTCTAACGTTGTTTATACCCAAGGGTCATTATTTTCATTGGCCACTACTCGATGACACAAAAATAACGATCACTGCGACATCCTCGTGTCCAACTATCGTTACTGGTTTCCAGAATGCTGGACCAGTTTCTGTAGCGGTTGGTTCATATATTTATAATTATTCTGAAGGAACTGATGCGGCAGCTGGTAATATATATCGTGAACAGGCTTATGATCTAAAAAATGGAAGCATCTGTTATCACTTGGATCTATATGATCACGGCGCCAATGGTTCAGGGCTCTATGTTACTGACCAGTCACTGATTTCACGGTACGATGCTATACATCAAACTGATTTGAGTGCTGTCGTTGAAGTCTTTAATCAGGTTGTCCGCAGTTTCCGAACAGTATCGCCATAGGGGATTAGATATGGTATATTATTTCATTATAAGTTACAGACATAAGTCTTCTTATTAGTTAATATTTTTCTATGAAATCATCAAAGAATATCATTATCGGTGTCGTAGTAGTTATCGTTTTGATCGTTATTGGCTTTGTCCTTCGCGGTGGAAGTGGTAATTCGGCACCTTCATCGGATATGAATAATGTTTCAGCACCTACAAGTGTTGCGGAGCCTGGTACTCCAGTGGCTGTCTCTGAGACCACCAAAGTTTCTAATTCACTTTCTGAATATCAGAATGCCGAACTTGGTTTCGCTGTTAAGTATCCAAGTACATGGGAAAAAGATGAGACTAATTCAGGCGTAAATTTCATTATCCCTGTTGATCAGACACAAGTTTCGACTATTGCAACATTGCAAGCAGAAATTCAGGCCTTTTCAGGTACATGTGCTTTTCCTCCAGTTACAACAGTTGATAGTCGCAATACAGTTAAGGTTGGTAATAATACCTTCAACTCTATTACTATGAGTAATACAGTTCAGGGTCGCGGATATTTCGATCGTATGTATTCTCTCCAACAGGGCGGTCTCTGTTACTTCTTCCATTTCAAGTCTGTTTCTCTTGCTCCTTCAAGTAAAGGTTTAACTGGTTCAAATATTATCCAAGCTCAAAACAACAATAAGGCTATAACAACAACAAGTGACGGTGATTTCTCAACCATGGTCAAATCATTTACAGTTGTTACTACTCCTGCTGGTCAAGATGAAAGTACCGTTGCTCCATTAAAGAAATAATATATGACAATGCTTATTATTCTCGGTATAGTCGTTCTTTTCATTCTTTGGGTAGTTTTTGCCTACAATCGTTTGATCCGTATGACCAACAATACCAAAGAATCTTGGGCTGATATTGATGTTCAACTCAAGCGTCGTTATGATCTCATTCCAAATTTGGTCAATACAGTAAAAGGGTATGCAACACACGAAAGTAGTGCTTTTGAAAACGTTTCCAAGGCTCGATCTGCTGCTATGGGCGCAACTGGTCTTGCAGATAAGGGTCAAGCAGAAGCTACTCTCGCAGGTGCTCTCAAATCAGTTTTTGCTATTGCAGAAGCTTATCCTGAGCTCAAAGCCAATCAAAACTTCCTATCACTTCAGAATGATCTCACTGACACAGAAGATAAGATTCAAGCCGCCCGCCGTTTTTACAATGGCAATGTTCGTGACTTGAATACTACTATTCAGATGTTCCCAGGAAATATCATTGCTTCAATGTTCCATATCTCTGCTGTTGAGTTCTTCCAACTCGATGCTGCTGATGCGGCTGCAAAACAGCCAGTTGAGGTAAAGTTTTAAGTTCAAATTCTAAAATTGTCAGGATATGATTATGAAAAGACACTATGTTATAGGAGTGCTTATCTCTCTACTTGTTATTACGGGTTTATTTAGTGTTAGTCTTGTAAGAGCAGATGAGCTTTCATCTCAAGAGGCTATAACTGATTTCCAATCAGTAGTGAACGTCAATCTAGACAATTCAGTTAATGTTAGAGAATCGATAAATTACACAACAGGTGCACAGTCACGACATGGCATATATCGTGACATATACCCATATTCGTCTGAGGGAAGGTTGATGGATATTCAGAATATTTCAGTCGTTGATGAAAAGGGTAATCCGTATCAATGGCAAAAACTCAGTAGTGGTCAGTATATCCAAATAAAAATTGGAGATCCAAATCAAGTTTTTTCTGGTGATAAGGTCTACATTATCAATTATAGAGCTACGAATGTTGTCGGTCATCCCAAAGATGTAGATGAGATATATTGGAATGCAACAGGAAATGATTGGGTTATACCAATATACAAATCTAAAGCCACCGTTTATCTACCGGATGGAGTTACTGCCACCCAGTCTGCTTGCTACTACGGTATTAACGGTAGTCCTTCAAGATGTGAAAACACTTCATCTTCAACATATTCTTTTGCTTCACCTCGAGTATTGAATCCAGGTGAAGGTTTGACTGTTGCGGTCGGCTTTCCTAAAGGCACAATTCCGGTTTATTCAACACTGGATAATTTATTCAACTCTTGGCATCAATATATTGATTGGATTATTGCAATTTTTCTACCACTTATTGTCTTCGTATTGATGTTTATGCATTGGAGAAAAGTTGGCCGTGATCCAAAAGATCGAAATACGATTATACCGGAATATGATGTACCGGATGGTCTCACTCCTTTTGAGGTGAGTTGTATCATCAATCAAAAGATACGCAGTACTGATATTTCTGCTGAAATCGTATATTTGGCCACAAAAGGATACCTCAAGGTGAGATATGTAAAGGATAAGATGATTTTCTTTACTATTTCTGATTACGAAATAGAGTTACTCAAGGATTATTCTGATTTACCAAATGAGTTTGATAAAAAATTGTTAGACGGTATATTTTATATTACAAATTCACCTGGTTCCAAGGTCAAACTATCTGATCTAAAAAATAAATTCTATAAAAATATCCCAGATATATCTGATGCCGTTGTTGATTCTATGCTCACAAAAGGGTACTACAGTAATTTGAAGAAAAGCGCTGCAGCATCGAATAGTATTGCAAGTATAGGTCTCCCAATATTACTTAGAGTATTTGGACCAATATTGATAGTGCTTATTTTTGGATTGACTGGAAGCACGATTTTATCATCCAACCCGCTCTTGTTTGTTGGATCCATAATTCTTACGGTCGTGATTGCTATATTCTTTACGAATATTATGCCAGCAAAAACAGAAAAAGGAGTGCTAACAAAAGATTATATTCTTGGTTTGAAATTGTATTTGCAAATAGCAGAAAAGGACCGTTTAAATTTTCATAATGCCCCAGAAAAACGTCCAGAAATCTTTGAAAAACTTTTGCCATACGCCATGGTCCTCGGCGTTAACGAAGCTTGGGCTAAAGAGTTTCAAGATATCTATACAACTCCTCCTACTTGGTATGAGGGATATCCAGTCGGATCAGGTGCATTTAATGTCGTGATGTTCAATCAAACACTATCAAATTTTGGTTCAGCAACTTCATCGTCTATGGCTTCTGCACCTGGTGGTGGCAGTGGCGGTATGGGAGGTGCTGGTGGCGGAGGAGGGGGTGGTGGCGGAGGAGGGTGGTAATAAATATCCGGAGGGTTCGCATAGCGGTCTAGTGCGCCACCTTGGAAAGGTGGTATACCTTAACGGGTATCAAGGGTTCAAATCCCTTACCCTCCGCCAACGAATGAATGTAGTGAATGATTTTGTTATAATATGCTAATGAAAAAAATACCTTATAGAAAGATATTTAAATATACTGGTCTTTTTATAATATTATTACTCGCGGTTATTATTATCTGGCAACTGACAAAGCAAATACCAACAGAAGGGAATTGGAAAGATACATTGAAAGTATTATCAACAGCTGAATTCAATGGAGATCTAGTTACTGTGAAAAATGTAAGGAATTTTCAATACAATGCTAGCGGTACACCTACAGTAGAGAATTGGTATGACAAGACATATGATCTGAAGAAGCTTGTAAAAGTCTGGTACATAATAGATCCATTCTATTCGACCAGCCCATTTGCTCATACGTTTTTGTCATTTCAATTTTCGGATGGATCATATCTAGCAATAACGATTGAGGCTCGGCTTACGAAGGATCAGGAATATAGTATGTGGAGTGGATTTACACGGACCTTTCCTCTCATGTATATAGCAGCTGACGAACGTGATGCTGTATATATACGGGCTAACATAAATAAAGATGGGCTCTACGTATATCCATTGAAGGCAAATTCCACTGATGGCAGGAAACTTCTTGTTGATATGCTAAATCGTATGAATGATTTAGTTGTGCATCCAACGTGGTATAACGCTGTATATGCCAATTGTACATCTAGTATTGCTGAGCATGTGAATAAGATATGGCCAGGACTATTACCAAGATTTGATTGGCAGGTTCTTTTCACAAGTTATGCTGATCAGCTAGCTTTGGATAGTGGATTATTGGATACCAATCTTCCTTTGGATCAAGCACGAAGTAAATTCTATGTCACTAATATAGCGCAGAAAATTGGATATGTATCAAATTATTCTGATTTGATAAGAGGATTCACCAAGAACAATCGCTAATAACTTAGTCAATTAACAATAAACCATGCTTCAATTTTTATTTGCGTTAAATCTTGGACTTCTAGCTTTGGATCATCTCTTTACTGGGACTTTGGCTTTGTTTTTTCCCAAGAAAGCAATAAAGATGTACCAAACAATTTTTGGTGCTCAAGTCCCAGAATCGAGAGAATATTTCGTAATACTCAAACCATGGGGAGCACTTGGAATTTTTGCTGGTTTAGTTGGTTTATTGCCGATAATCGATCCTCAAAAATATAAATTAGTTTTAGTTGCTTTCGTTATACTTCTAATTATGAGATTGATTTATCGTTTACGTTTTCAGAAGGACACCAAAAATTTCTTACGACTTTCTGGAAAACGTAATTTATTGCATGTCGGACTTATCCTTATTTGTGCGGTTATTATCGTTATAGAAATATCTACACTTTAAATGAGATATTATAGAAATCATTGGTTATATGCTAATAATCCTATAGCTGGGGCATATTTGCGACATGCATATGAAATAGGTATTAAGAATTTTAACAAACTAAATTTTCAGCCAAATTTCAGTAAAGCAAATTTTACTTCATTACTTTGCGGAGTTGGAAATGAGAGAACTGCTGATGAATTCATCACCTTTGTAATAAATAAAAATCCCAGTTCCACAATATGGATAATAGATATTGCAGAGCAAAATTTGAAGGCTGTAAGAGATTTGGTGATGAATAAATATCCGAATATCAATATTCGTATCGAGAATGTAAATGCATTGGAGTTGTTGAAGATTATTTCAAAAAATAGTATCGATTGGATAGAAACTGATGCTTTTCTTGAATTTTTTGATAATGGTTCACTGGAGAAACTTCTAACTGTTTGGAGGGAATTGTTGAAGTCTGATGGATTCATAACCACACGAGATTATGTAGATGGTGGTATGTGGAGTCGTTTGATTATAAATCCATTAAGATATCTAGTCATGGAAATGTGGTTGGGCGTAAAGATATATCAACATTCTCAAAATGATTTCAATACAATTTTTGATAAAGTTGGTTTACGCGTTGTACAAGATTCGGCATTTCTTCCAACATATAAACATTTTTCCATAATTAAATCTGATTCACATGCCAAGAAATAATAGACATCTTTTGATAGTTTCGACTATAACCCTTGTAAACGCTTTGGGTTATGGTATCGTCATTCCTCTTTTATTTGTTTACTCATCAAAATATGGATTTTCAGCTCTAACGCTCGGCATTCTCTTTTCTGTTTATTCGATTTTTGAATTAATTTCTACGCCATTTATCGGTATTTTGTCTGATAAGTTTGGCAGACGACCATTACTTATTATTTCTTTATTGGGTACAGCTGGCTCATTCTTTCTTATGGCTTTTGCTCCAAGCGGTATATTTTTGTTTATAGCCAGAGCTTTGGATGGTATTACGGCTGGAGATTTTCCAGTGGCCCAAGCTGTAATTTCTGATAGTACAGAAAAGAAAGATAGAGCAAAAGGATTCGGTATTATAGGTGCTTGCTACGGCATTGGCTTGATAGCCGGTCCAGCAATTTCTGCTTTGACGGTTGGAATTTCGATAAAACTTCCATTCATAATTGCGGGTGTACTTTCAACTATAGCTGTCGTTATGACGATACTATTTCTTGAAGAAACAAATAAACATATGGGTATTGTGCAACACAAGAAAATATTTGATTGGGGTAAATTGGTACACGCAGTTTTGGATCGTACGACAGGTCTAACATTATTGGTTTCATTTTTATGGTCATTTGCTTTTGGTATGTTTGTTTATACATATCAATCTTTTGCTTTGAAGACTTTATTCCTAAGTCCGACAAATATATATCTCTAACATTTTTACTATTTGGCATAGTAAGCCTGTTGACCCAGTTATTTATAGTCTCAAGACTTAGTAAAAAGATGGGAAGCGCTAAGGCGTTAACTTTAGCTTTGGCTGCCCTTACTTTCTCATTTTTGATTTTCCTTTTGGGTCAAAGTGTAACAGCGGTTATAATTGCAATCATAGCATTGGCTGTATCTAACACTTTAGTACAGACTTTAATACAAACACTATTATCTGAAGAAACCTTACCCGAACGACAGGGAGAAATCATGGGCGTAGCAACGTCCTATAATAGTGTGGGACAAATAGTGGGACCAATATTGGCTGGATGTATTGCAATCTACGGAGTTAGCTACTCTTTTGTTGTTTCCGCCTTTCTCATTTTTATTGGGTTTATTGTCTCAAGGTACATTAGAAATTCAATATAAAAATATCTGATTAATAAAAAAACACACTCTCCCATGAGAATGTGTTGTTGATTAGTCGCCAAGTAAATCGAGCATATTTTTTTCATACCCGAGATACGCACCTGTTTTTACGGCTACTTCTTTGCGTGTCATCATATTAATACCAAAATAACCAAATGCAGAATAGATACCGTGAATATTGGTAAGAGAGACTGCTCTCGTAAGAATACTTCTTGCACCATAAAAATGTCTCTTTGCTTCTTCACAAACTTTTGACATTTCTTCCGGTGACATATTCGCTGGTCGAAATACGAAATCCCCATACCGGTAACTGTAATCAAGCCACCATCTTCCATTTAGCATCCTGTTTTCTTTTTGTAACCGCACGTACAGCGGTGTTCGTGGTATGGGAGTGAGAGGATTGAAATTCGCAATGAACAATTTCTGTTTAATCGCGAATTCTACCAATCGTTTTACTGATTCGGTAGTATCGTAGTCGTAACCGACAATAAATGATCCATGTATTCGTATTCCGACATTGTGGAAACGTCTGATGGCCTCGACCATCGGAATACTTTCATTGAATCGCTTATTCATTATGCGGAGATTTTCACTTTCAATAGATTCTAAGCCCAGCAAAACTCCTAAACAACCACTTTTTGCAACTAGGCGTAGTAGCTCCTCATTTTTTGCGAGCGTAACACTTGTCTGAGCCACCCATTTAATTTTAAGAGGCGTAATGGCTTTACAAAACTCTAACAAAGCCTTCGGGGAAGATCCGAGATTGTCGTCAACAACTACAAACAATTTTTTCCCTGAGGATCTTATTTCCGTTACGAGACTATCAAGTGGCCTCGAGGAATATTTACCATCGAAGTAGATTGGAATATCGCAATAGTCACAATGAAAAGGGCAGCCTCGGCCGAATTCTATGAGACTCGCTGGAAAGTACTTTTTACCAATAAATATACTTTTGTCCGCCAAGGTTTCAAAGGAAATCGAACCTTCTTCCTTGTAATGTTTTTGCAGGTTACCGTTTTTGAAGTCGTTGAGTATTTGAGGCCACAATTTTTCAGCATGACCACTTACAACTACGTCCGAATATTGAGAAACCTCATCTGGTAAAAGTGTTGGATGGACTCCACCCATCACTACAGTAATACCTTGGTCTCTGTAATGTTTAGCTACTTCATAAGCCCTTAGGGCCGTTGACGTTTCAACACTAATCCCAACAATATCTGTTGGATCTTCATAATCGATATTCTCAATTCGATCGTCGTAGAATTTTAGCTCTACGTCTCTTGGTGTCACACCTGCTAGGACAGCCATTGCGAGTGGTTCGAGCGTCCAGGGACGCACTAATTTCCTATCTCCGACCCTACCAATGGTTGGTTGAATAAGTGTCACTTTCATAAAATATCCTAATAATTGTGTTAAGGAACAGGTTGAATTTTGGTTGGTTTTTCTAAATAAACCTTACCATATAATATATTGAAAGCATAAATTTTTAGGCTTTATTTTTGACTACATAAAAGAATTATTCTGTGGTATGTTAGAGCTGGAACTTGAACTTTTTCTCGTTCCTTTACAACTTAAACAACAAACAGAAAGTGAGATTAGTCATGAACATTGTATTACTTATGCCGCAGTCGGCACGTTATGCAAAGGATGGCGCATTCGATCAGCGTTTGCGGTATGCACCGCTAACTCTGACGACTCTTGCCGCCCTTATTCCACCCGAACTCAATGCATCAGTAAGATGCATTGACGAAGGTAATGAAGATTTTGATCCGTACACTGTTGAGGCCGATATTATCGGCATTACAGTAATCACCGGCAATGCCCCAAAGGCTTACCGGTATTCCAGCATTCTTCGGAATCGTGGTATCACGGTCATCCTTGGCGGAGTTCATATTACTCTGTGTCCAGAAGAAGCCGAGCAACATGCGAGTGCTATCGTTTATGGTTATGCTGAAGAAGTGTGGCCTGAACTCCTGCGCGATTTTGTTGCAGGAAAACTCAAGAAGCGTTATGACAGACAGCCTGTCACTATGGATGGGTATCCTCGCCCGAGACGGGAATTGTTGAGAAAGGATAAATACACAACCATGAACGTTGCGCAGGCAACACGCGGTTGTGTCTATCGCTGTACTTTTTGTGTCGTGCCCACGGCATGGCCCAAACAATATCAGCGTGATCCTTTGGATGTTGCTCGGGAAGTTGCAGAATTTCCTGGGAAGACATTTATCCTCATTGATCTCTCGCCGACCTCCGATCAAGCATATTTTGGCCGGCTTTGTGATGCACTCGCCCCACTTGGAAAATATTGGGGCGGACTCGCAACGCTTAACATCACGGATAATCCTCAGTTGGTAAAACGTGCTGCCAAAAGTGGTTGCCGGGGCTTATTGATTGGCCTGGAATCACAGAACCCAAAGTCCTTAAAAGCAATGGGTAAATATTGGCAAAAGCCAGCAGACAACTTGTGGCGCATCCAGATGCTCCATGATCACGGAATCGCTATCAATGGTTGTTTCGTATTTGGTATCGACGGCGATACTGAGGGTGTTTTCGAAGAAACTTTGGAGTTTGTTTTCAAGGCGAGCATTGATTTGCCGCGCTTTGCAATCGCAACTCCGTTTCCTCGGACCCCATTATATCGTCAGCTCGATAACGAACGACGCATCATCAGCAAAGATTGGGGTTGGTATGACGGACAACACGTCGTATTTCAACCCAAAGGCATGTCGCCTGAACGCCTCTATGAAGGCACAAAAATGGTTTGGTGCGAGGCTTACAAATTAACTTCTATTGCTCGGCGGATAATGACATCCGCCGCGTCTCTCAATCCACTTATTCTCGCAACATCAGTTGGCACGAATCTCGGATATAACCTGTATGCCAGAAAATATCCAAAGTTTATGCCGATCCCTTGCGAGGGAACATCGTGGTTCAACGCTCCGGATTATTCCGAAGCACATCAACCAACAAACCTAACATTGAAAGGAATGACTGTATGAAAGTTACGCTAATCACGCCTCACGTCGGTCGCAAATCACGGACCGAGTATGTGAGGACCTGGCAAATGGAACCGTTAACCATAGCCACATTAGCCGGCCTTACGCCTGCAGATGTGGAGCTCGCATATTTTGACGAGCGCATGGAAACGATCGACTTCGATCAACCTACTGATCTTGTCGCTGTTACCATCGAAACATACACAGCCAAACGTGCTTACGAAATTTGTGCTGAATACCGCAAGAGAGGAGTGAAAACAATTCTCGGCGGTTATCACGTAATGCTTCTTCCTGATGAGGCCCAACGCTATGCCGATAGTATTTTGATTGGCTATGCGGAGGTCCTTTGGGAAAAAGTGATTCGTGATGCGGAACACGGCGTCCTCAAACGGCGCTATGTCCAGAACAAGACAGAGCCATATCAATATGTCATGCCACGGAGAGACATCTTCGGAACAAGGCAGTATTTACCTATGAGCAATGTTGAAACTGGACGAGGTTGTCCGTTTAGCTGCGGCTTTTGTTCGATTGCCGCAGCAACGTCGTCTCATTATCACCCACGTCCCATAGACAGTGTCGTTGCGGACGTGGCGTCGATACGCCACAAGACTGCCTTCTTCGTCGAAGACAACTTTGTGGGAAATCCAAAGCATGCAAAACAATTATGCAGAGAGATTGCTCCACTTAAGGTTAAGTGGATGGGCCAAGGTTCGCTAACCATGGCCAAAGATGACGAACTGCTTGAAGCAATGGCTTTGAGCGGATGTCTCGGAGTGCTTGTAGGCTTCGAATCTCTTCGGGCTGATACATTGAAGCTCATGAACAAAGAGTTCAACACCAAGTTGGGTAACTACAAGGAGTTGATCAAAAAGATGCACAGTTATGGGATTGCCATTTATGGCACTTTCATCTTCGGCTACGATTCTGAATCGGTCGCTGATATTCAAACTACAGTGGAAGCAGCCCTTGATTTCGGGATATTTATTGGGGCGTTCAATCCGCTCATACCGTTTCCGGGGACCCCGCTGTATCAGCAGTTTCAAAATGAAGGCAGACTAACGGATGAGCCATGGTGGCTGTCTCCGAGCTTTCGTTTTGGTGATGTGCCGTTTACTCCGAGAAATATGACGGCGACAGAACTTCATGATGGTTGTATTACGGCCAGAAAGAAGTTTTATAGTTATCCGGGCATTTTGAAAAGAGCCGGAAACATTGTTGGTAATTGTTCGACCGTATCGAAGGCCGGGGGATATTTCTGGCTGAACTACCTTCTTCGGAAGGAAATAAGCCAGAAGGACAGATTGCCTCTTGGCGACAAGCCGGAACGTCCTTCTGCGATCTGTGTGCCCGAAGAGGGTATTCATCAGTCGCAAATCGTGTCAGTTGTTCCGAAAGAAAGTGTGTTGGCATGAACAACCGATTCGAGTTTAGGCTCGCGGGCAAAGCGGAGGACGGTGCATTGCGTGCCGTTCTCCGCCAAGCCCATATGCCTGGTAATGTGTCACTGGCATTTAGTCGTGAACCATCATTCTTTACTGCCGAAGGGGCAGGAAGTATTACGCATCAGACTCTGGTTTACCAAGATCAGAAAAGCGGAAAGATTACTGGTATCGGTGGTCGTAGTGTCAGAAAGGTGTATGTCGACGGTATTAAAAAAACTGTCGGCTATCTGAGCAGTCTAAGACTGCTCCCTGAATCACGAAGTTGTATGACTCTAGTCAGAGGGTATAGGTTTCTCCGAAGCCTTCATGGTGACGGCGAGGTGCCTTACTACTTCACGACAATTCTCGACGAGAACAGGTATGCCCAGCAAATCCTCGAAAGCGGAAGGGCGGGCATGCCAATTTATGTTCCTGTTGGGGTGTTTGTAACTTATCTGATACCACTTCGTACGAAGTACTTGTCAGGCAAGTTACAACATGAAGTTTTGGCTTGTGACAAAGATACTCTACCAAAGGCACATGAGTGTCTGAGTGAATGGAACAGGCGTCATCAATTTGCTCCAGCCTATGAGTTGGGGGACATGATTGGTGACACTGGATTACTTCCAAATTTTTCTTTCAAGAACTTGTATGTCTGTAAGGAGAAAGGTGAGGTTGTAGGAACTTTAGGTGTCTGGAATCAACAATCATTCAAGCAGACGGTCGTAACTGACTATTCTGCCAAAATGAAAGTAATCAAACCTTTTTATAACGGGATTGCCCGATTGAGAGGTTATCCAATGTTACCAAACGTTGGTGAAAATATTCGTTCTGTATACGCATCATTTATGAGCTCCAAAGATGACAATCCTGAAGTCTTGGGATCACTCATTGAAAGGGCGCGTGTAGATTGGTCAGGTCAAGGTCATGACTATCTCCTGGTTGGCTTATCCGAGAAACACAAACTCACAACTACTGCTCGTCGCATGGCGAGTAATGAGTTGAGGAGTAAGATTTATCTCGTACATTGGCCGGAAGAGAATGTGATTCTTCCGGGAAATGAAAGTGCAGCACATCTGGAAGTTGCTACGTTGTAACAGGGCCTTGCTCGTACCTCAAATACGTCAAGGCTCTTTTTTATATTTATCTTCACATAATACGTTTTTTATGTTAGGAATGGTGATAGAAACAGTGATATTTGAAACCATCAGCTAGGAAAAATTATGTCAAAAATATTTAGTCAAACCAAACAGGTTGTCGAGTTGACGCCCTCTGAAAGGGCTACGATGTTCGGTCTTCTTTCTATTGAGTTTCTCGGTGTGAGTCGTCAAGATTTCATCCGTGATCTCGAAGAAAAAGATGCTGTTATGCTTCTTCGTAAGGAGACTCATGACGGAGAAATTGTGGGATTTTCGACACTTATGATATTAGACCTTCCGATTGTTGGAAGGAAAGTGAAGGCTGTCTTTTCGGGTGATACGACAGTGCTTGAAGAATATCGGAGCAGTACCGGTTTTGGAATTGAGATCGGCCGCTACTTTATGAAGACTTTAGGAATGTTTTCGGAATATGAAATTTACTATATTCTGATTTCGAAAGGGTGGCGGACTTACAAAATCTTACCATTCTTTTTCAAACAATTTGCACCGAAATACGATACGACGACAGAGCTCTGTGACAAGGTTGTCATGGATGCGTTTGGACTCAAGAAATATTTCAAGGATTATGACCCAGAGAAGGGCCTCATAATGTTTTCAAAAGAAACACAACGATTGATACCTGGCAGTATCGACGCTGTTCCTCCGACGGCACCTGATGCACATATTCAATTTTTTCTTGAAAAAAACCGGACGTATTTGTCCGGTACAGAACTTGTTTGTGTCGCACCGGTCAATCAAAGAAATTTTGCGCCGGCGATGTTACGATTGCTCAAATCAATAAAACCATAAAGGATAAAAATGAAAATCAAGGTCCTTGCGGCGAACCTTCTATGGTTCTTGTACTCATCCGTGAGGTCAAGGGTCTGGAAGCGAGCAAGCAAGAATGTTGAAGAAGTTCAAAAGGAAATTCTACGACAAATTCTTTTGGAAAATGCTGAGACCAAATTTGGTCAAAAGCATTCCTTCAGGACGATCGAATCTGCTACAGCTTTTCAAATCGCTGTGCCGGTTCAATCCTATGAAGATGTTAAGCCGTTTGTAGAGGAAATTGCAGCCGGCATAGCAAACGTGCTCACCACTAATCCGGTTCAGAGGTTCGGTGTATCGAGTGGATCTACTAGTGCATCAAAGTTGGTGCCATATACCGCTTCACTCATCAGCGAGTTTCAGGAGGGAATTGATCCTTGGATTTATCATCTCATGAGAGACCATTCAAGGATATTAGGCGGGAAAGCCTATTGGTCAGTTACGCCGATTGGGGAAAGGCAGAAAATCTCATCAGGAGGTATACCAATCGGTTTCGACGACGAGCGATCATATTTTGGGAAACTCACGCAGTGGGTTCTCGGGACAGTTATGGCGACGCCGTCTGAGTTGGCTCTCATTCAGAATATGGATGTGTTTAGGTATGCTACACTCCGGTTTCTATTACAGGAGAAGTCTCTTTCGTGGGTATCCATTTGGAATCCTACTTTTGCAACTTTGTTCCTTAGTCCACTTCCAAAATGGTTCGACCAACTTATTGACGATATACGGACTGGTAAAATGTCAGTCAATCTTGGAGTTTCGCCCGAGGTTGATGCGCAGATTCGTAAGAGTTTAAAACGGTCAGCGAAGCGAGCTAGGGAACTTGCTCGTATTCGAGACTGTGAAATCGGAAACATCTACGAGCAGATTTGGCCAAACCTGAAACTCATCAGCTGTTGGACACACGGTAATTCTGCTGAAGCTGTGAAGCAGCTACGGACTTATTTTCCAAACGTCGTTATTCAACCGAAAGGTTTAATTGCGACCGAGGCATTTGTGTCATTTCCACTTCGGGGCGAAGCGTCAGCCTTGTCAATCAATTCTCACTTTTTTGAATTCGAAGAAGTTGAAGAAAAGAAGATCAGATTGGCACATCAACTTGAAATTGGAGAAAAGTATTCAGTGATTGTTACCACGGGTGGTGGACTTTACAGATATTGCCTCAATGATGTCGTTGAGGTCTTGGGCTTTGAAGCAGAGTGTCCACTTATTCGTTTCATTGGTAAACAGGATAAAGTAGTTGATATTTGCGGAGAAAAACTAAATGAGCAGTTTGTATGTGATATTGTCAGGCAAGTGATCTTGAAGGTCGAGCATCAGCCAAGTTTCTGGATGGTGGCACCAGAACGATCACTGGCACAAAATGTTGAATACACATTGTTTATTCAGTTTGCAGATGGAACAATCGTTTCGGATGGCATACTGAGGGGTATAAGTAGAGAAATCGACTGTGCTTTTCGGGAAAATTTCCACTACGATTATTGTCGGCGACTTGGACAACTTGGTTGTTGCAAAGTGTTTCTGATCGAAAGCGGTCAAGATGCGTTTCAAACCTATCTGACAACCTGTGTTGAATTGGGTCAGCGATTGGGGGATGTAAAATCTGTTGCTTTACACCAATATCAGCATTGGTCAACAAAGCTTC
>CAIRAF010000078.1 GCA_903876465.1 uncultured bacterium
TAGATGGCTTTCCAACTACCACATCTGGCTTCCTTTTGCTCGCATAGATGAGACTTGCCGCAATCGCACCCGAGCCTGGCGAGGCTCCATGCTCCCGGGGAATGGTGGGGTCATTGTTTGCAAGTATGAACGCGGCGCCTGCGTTCAAATTCCTCAAGGCAGAGTCCAGCTTCTCATAGGTGACTTGCCTGTCCAGCCCACAAGCGACAATTTCCGCGTTTTTGCTTACAATCTTTGCGCCAGCTTCCTCTTCCAGCTCGTCGCGGAATCCCTGCTCTCCTACTAGGCAGACGCGCCTTCCCTTCCCATACTTCTCCTCAATGTAGCGCGCGCACCCATAAGAAGCAGTCATCACATCTGTCGCCTTGACGCCAATTCCATGCGCAGCAAGATGGCGCACATACTCCAGCCTGCTTTTCGTGGCATTATTGGTGAGGAAAAGCACAGGCATCTTTTTCTGCAGGCGCGCAATTTCCGCAGCCACTCCGGGAATCCCCCGCGCGCCTAGGTAAACAACCCCGTCCAGGTCGAAAACAACTGCCTTTATCATAACAAACCCTTCGGTTGCAAAGCCATTCTCCATTATTGCGTAATTAGGGTTAAAATACCAAAAGAGCCTATCTTAGCAGTTAACTCAAGGGGTGAGTGGAATGAAAACTGTTTTAATTGCATTTCTGGCAGGTCTTCTTCTGTTTGGTTGCGCCGGATATGGGGCAAGCCCGCAGCCTGGCCCAAGCCCCGCCGTAGGGGCGAAATTCTCGGATTCCCAGTACGCTTCGACGGCTGTGCAAGTCTATCCTGACAGCTCGGCGGGGCCCTCAAGTGCAGAGGTCCAGGGATTTGACATGGCAACTTCTCCTGGGGCAGACGGCTCGGTCCTGATAACAATGACTGAAAAGGTGGGCGGGCAGAAACTTTCGGCAACCGTCCCGGCTGGCGGCTCGCTTTACTTCAATGATGCCAACCCGGGCGACGATGCCGCAGGCTCGGACAAATTCCTGCAGGACGACGAGCTGATAATTGTTGACAAGAATGGGAACATTGTGCAGTGAGAACCCCCAACTGTTTTTCTTCCAATTCCAAGGACAGCTTAGCCTTTGGAAAAAATTTCTGCCCAGGTGGGGTTTGTGTGGTTGGCTACTGATCGGCGCATTTATTGCGGCAGTTCTAGGGGATAGCGTGGGGTATGCTTTTGGAAAGAAAATAGGTCCGGCTTTATTCACTAAAGAGGATTCGGTTCTATTCAATAAAAAACACATTACTCGCGCGCAACAGTTCTATGAAAAGTATGGCAAAAAAACCATTATTCTAGCGAGATTCATACCAATTATTCGAACCTTTGCTCCTATTGTTGCTGGTATTGGCAATATGAAGTATAAGACCTTTATTACTTTCAATGTTATAGGCGGTTTTGCCTGGACATGGTTTATGCTATGGCTAGGATTTGGCTTTGGATCAATTATTCCAAACCCGGATCGATATATTGTACCGGCCGTTCTAATAATTATCATCATATCAGCAACACCAGCTTTACGAGAGATTTTCCGAAAGAGAGCATAGGTTATCCAATATTTATTTATGTTACAATATTGGTGATGCGTTTATCTTCTTTTTTCAACATATTTCCTCCTCCAAAATTTCTCCTCATGCCTCATGTAGGTATTGATATATCTGATGACGCAATATCTTTTATTGAATATTCTAGTCCTATAGGCGATCGCCAACTTGCAAAATTTGGCCGTATTCCACTTGGGCCAGATATCATTGATGGGGGAGACATAAAAGATGAGAAAAAAATGATTTCTATTCTCACTGATATGGCTCATACGCACAATATTTCATATGCAAAAGTGTCTATACCAGAAGAGAAGGCTTATTTGTTTGAAACAGAAATTCCGTATGGGGATTTGAAAGCGATAAGTCAAAATATTGAGTTTAAACTAGAAGAAAATATTCCACTTTCAGCACAAGATGCGGTATTTACTTTTGATTTATTACCCGGCGATCGTACAAGGCCTTGGCGTGCAAGTGTCTCCGCTGTCCCACGCACATATATAGAACATATGATGGATCTCCTTAGAAAATCAGGTATTAGTCCTCTGGCTTTTGAGACTATACCTCGCGCTATTGCTCGTATCGTTTCTGGAGGAAAGTCAGAGGATATCCTAGTTATTCATGCCATGAATCTTAAGACAGGAATTTATATCATTTCCCAACACGCTGTTGGCTTTACTTCAACTATTTCTACTGGATATAAAGAGTCAGATGCTTCTGCATATACTGACACACTTGCTTCAGAAGTTAGACGTGTATATGCGTATTGGTTAGGTAAGAATGTGAGTGAAGGTTCAATCATCAAGCAAGTGGTAGTCGTTGGAAGAGATGCAGAGACAATCGTTCCACTACTCCGCACCAAAGTGGTAGATATTGTTCCTGTACATCCGGTAGATGTATGGAGAGACATCGTCAATACTTCAAAATATGTCCCTCCAATAGTTAAAGCAGATTCCTATGAATACGGACCTTCCGCTGGTTTGGCACTCTAATAAATTTTCATGAGTTACACTTTCTTACCATATTCAGAACAACACAACATCAGACGAGAATATCGTACACGTGTTCTTATTGTATTATTTTTCTTTGTTTCGATTTCTTTTGTTGTAGGTGTTGGTTCGCTTTTCCCAGCTTATATTTTTGCTGTTCTCGAGGAACGCAATCATCTTGATCAAGTCGCAGCTTTCCAAAAGACTGTTGATACGAGTACTGTCGAAGCCATACAGAAACAGCTTTCTCAAAGTGCGACGACACTCAATACTGTATCAGGGGCATTAGAGACGACTAGTTTTTACTCTACTGTGACATCCATCGTTTCTTTGAAAGGTAATGTAACCCTCACTTCTATAAGTGTTGAACAGTCAAAAACATCAACAACCGTTAATATTTCTGGTATTGCACCAACTCGTGCCGATCTCCTTGCCTTCAAAAATCGTTTACAGGGACCGCTTCACACTGCAATAGTTGATTTGCCAATATCTATACTCGCCCAAGACATACATGTATCTTTCACTCTCCAAGTAATTGAACCACTAAAATGAAACGAACTCATACCCACAGCCATATTCCACTTTTGATTTTCGCCATGACGGTGACTCTGGTTGTCATTGCTCTGTATGGGTATATGTTTCAGACGACATCTGTCTCGGTTACTCGAGCCGGTCTTGCTAGGGATATTGTTCTTTCAGAAAATAATGATCAAACACAATCAAAATCACTTTCTGTTCTACTTGATTCAACAACTGTAGACAGAGCACGTTTGAATTCGTTTTTTGTTTCATCTGACAATGTTGTAGCTTTTATTACAAGTCTTGAAGCACTTGGTACGCAATCTGGTAGCACTCTGACTATTTCTTCTATTAATACAGATGTTCCAAGTAGTGCGCCGGCTGGTACTACTGGTCATGTCAGTACCCACCTTGACGCTCATGGATCTTGGGCTTCTGTTATGAATCTACTAAACTTATCAGAGCACATGTCGTATGATGCTTCAGTCAGCCACGTAACTTTAAGCAGTAACAGTGTTGATCCGAAATCACCTCACACATGGTCTATTTCATTTGATATACAGGCTTTACTCATGGTCCCATCGGTATCAGCATCATCAACAACACAATAATTATTATGAAAATTTCAATTCCATTTTTACATAAGAAAAATTCACCCGATACAAGATCGGAGCCTGGATATGTTAGTTATGTAAGCATGATTGGGAATGATGCTTTTGTAGACTGGTCTCTCATCTTGTCGCTCACGTGTATTATGATTATTGTTTTGATTGGTATTGGTTCATATGTTTATGTCGATACGGAGACCAACCTAAATGCAGCGGGGACAATTATCCCAGTTACAGATACAACTATTCATTTCGATCAGAAAAAGCTTAAACAAGTTATAAGTACATTTGACGCTCGGGCAGGTGAAAGGGTACTGTTAGGCAAGGGATATACTGGTCCTAGTGACCCATCCCTCCCGTAGTTCAATGGATAGAACAGGAGACTTCTAAGCTCTTGATGAGGGTTCGATTCCCCCCGGGAGGACATTATGTAACAAAATATATTGTGTGGCGTCTATTAATGTGGATTATCTGTGCACAACTTTATACTACGTCTATTTGGTGCGTGGTATAATTACGTATAGGTTAAAACATTATTAGTCATTAATTTCATAATTATGAAAGCATTACATTCTGTTGCATTTATTCTCGTTATTATCGGAGGAATCAACTGGCTTCTAGTTGGTCTCATAAGTTGGGACATCGGAGCTATCTTTGGTGGACAAGACAATATCATTTCTCGCATTGTTTATGTCCTCGTTGGCCTCTCTGCTATATATCTTGTTGCAACTCATAAGAAGGATTGCAAGAATTGTGGATCAGGAGCAGCATCAATGTAATAGAATTAACGTTAATCAAAAAACCACCTTTCATAGGTGGTTTTTTGA